>NZ_JBFRNU010000077.1:0-37143 GCF_041471145.1 Vibrio sp. 10N.261.54.A5
CGCGATGAACCATAAAAAACCCAGTCAAATTTGACTGGGCTGGCTTAAAAGAATCTGTTTTATATCATTCCCTAATAACCCGCAGTGGACGGTTTGATTCTATATAAAATAGCGAACATCACCGGTACTACTATTAGCGTTAGTACGGTAGCAAAGCCTAAGCCTGCCATGATGGTAATCGCCATCGAGCCGAAAAATGCATCGAATACCAAAGGAATCATACCCAAGATAGTCGTTAATGCTGCCATAGATACCGGTCGTACACGACTAATCGCACTGTCGACAACCGCTAAATATGGGTCTTTACCTGTTGATAGCTCACTGTTGATTTGGTCAAGCAGTACAATGCCGTTCTTCAAAATCATGCCGCTTAGACTCAATAAGCCAAGGAACGCTGTGAAGCTGAATGGCATATTGGTACCTAACAGACCAATTGAAACACCAATGATAGAGAGTGGAACCGTAAACCAAATCACAAGCGGCTTACGAACCGAGTTAAACAGAAGCATCGTGATGATAAACATCAGCAAGTAACCCATTGGCAGTGAGCCAAACAGAGATTCCTGCGCATCTTTTGAGCTTTCGTACTCACCGCCCCAGCTAATGCTGTAGCCTTCTGGTAAATCTAATGCTTCTACCTTTGGTTTCACACGAGCAAACAGACTCGCTGGCGTTTCATCACCAAGAACATCGTGATCAGCCAATACCGTTAGCGTACGTTTTCTGTCACGACGCTGAATCAGTGGCTCAGACCATTGAAGCTCTACGCCATCAATCACTTGCTCAACTGGGATGTAAGTTTGTAGTGATGGGCTCCAAATCTTCACATTGTTCAGTGATTCAAAGTCAAAACGCTCTTCTTCAGGCAGGCGTGCCACGATAGGTAACATATGCGTACCATCACGCAGTAAGCCGATGTTATAACCACCAAACGCCATCTGTAGTGTCTCAGACAGATCCGCCTTTGAAATGCCAAGGCGACGTGCCTTTGATTCGTTAAACAGTGGCACGAGCTCTTTGGTGCGTTCACGCCAATCATGGCGCACATTTCGAGAGCCAGGATCGGCAAGTAAGATATCTTCGACTTCAACCGCAATATTACGCAGTACTTGTGGATCGGCGCCGATAATACGCGCTTCAATTTTTGAAGCTGGTGACGGGCCAAACTCAATCAACTTGAATTGGAACGTCGGTTGTTCAAATTCGTTTGCTAAGTCTTTGTCTAGCGCCGCTAGAGCCTTAAACATAGTGTCGCGGTCAGTGGTTCTTACTTGTAACTGGGCGTACGCTTCGTAGCTTTTCTCTGGTTGGTAAGTCAGTGCGAAACGTTGCATGCCCTGCCCAACCGTTGTCGTTACAAACTCCACGTCGTCTTGCTGGCGAATGTAGCTTTCAACTTTTTCTGTCTGCTTGATCGTTTCACGAACATCGGTGCCTTCTGGCATCCACATGTCTACGTAAAACATTGGGGTATTTGACGGCGGGAAGAACTGCTGCTTCACCATACCAAAACCGACGACAGAAACTGCTAATAGAGCGACCATACTAACTACAGTAAGCCATCTAAATCGAAGTGCTACTTTTAGACACGCACCGAATACCACAAACAGGATGCCTTTGTATGGGTCTTCGTTCTCATCAACCTTGTCTTCTTCTTTAAGCAACATCTCGGCAAGGAATGGCGTTAGTGTTAGTGCAGTTACCCAACTCAAAAACAGTGAGAAACACAGTACCCAAAACAGTGAACCCATGAATTCGCCTGTCGCATCCTTCGACAAACCAATCGGTGCAAACGCTGTGATAGCGATAATGGTCGCACCTAACAGTGGCCATTGTGTTTGCTTGACGATGTCTTTCGCTGCTTGAAGCTTGGTTTTGCCTTTCTTCAAGCCCACCAAAATACCTTCAACGACAACAATCGCATTATCCACCAGCATACCCAGCGCGATGATCAGTGCCCCCAGAGAGATGCGGTGCAGTTCAACATCGTTGTAATCCATCAGGATGAAGGTACCGAATACCGTCAATAGAAGAACCAAACCGATGATCAAACCACTGCGTAAGCCCATTGCGAACAACAATACAATGATAACGATGGCTACCGCTTCAACTAGGCTGATTAAGAAGTCAGCCACAGATTTGTCTACTTCTTGCGCTTGGTTGTAGAAGTAATTCAGTTCTACACCCGCTGGCTTAATGCTTTCTAGGCGATCCAGTTCCGCATCCAGTGCTTTACCAATCTCAACCACGTTTACACCAGAAGAGAACGCAATACCCAAGTTGATTGCTGGTTTACCGTTGTACGTTAATACATTGCCCGGCTTTTCTTGAATACCACGAGTTACTTCAGCGACATCTTTCAAGCGAATCAGGTTACCTGTATCGCGACCATGAATGATCAGGTTTTCTAGTTCTTCAACCGTGCTTAAGGTGCCGTTTGGCTTGATCGTAAGGCTTTGACCATTCAGCATCACCTCGCCTGCCGATACCACACTGTTTTGCTGTGCTAGCAGTGACGTAACCGTCGACATATCTAGGTTCAATGCGGCTAAGCGTTCCAGTGACATCTCAACAAACAGTTGTTCTTGTTGGTCACCTGCAATGCTTACTTTACCGACACCGTCGACCAGTTCGATTTCACGCGTTAGGTAATCTGCGTACTGTTTGAGCTCAACGTAATCGTAACCATCACCGGTCAGCATGATCATCACACCAAACACATCACCAAAATCATCGATGATCTGAACGGAATTTACACCACTTGGCAGTGTTGGTTGTAGATCGTTGATCTTACGGCGCATTTCATCCCAGATCTGAGGCAGCTCGTCTGGACCGTAGTCCATCTTCATACTGACCATAATTTGGGACATACCGTTCGATGATGTCGAGGTAATCTTGTCGATGTACGGAAGCTGTCTTATCTCTTTTTCTAGTGGGTAAGTCAGCTCTTCTTCAACTTCCATTGACGTAGCGCCAGGGTAAGTTGAAATAATCATTGCATCTTTAATGGTAAAAGCTGGGTCTTCTAAACGGGATAGATTACCAAAAGACGTCACACCGCCAATGGCCAAAATGACTAGAAACAGCCAGCTGATTACTTTGTTCTTTATTGAATATTCTGCGATGTTCATTCTGCTTTTCCTGACAATTGGATTCCGTCACGGAGTTTTCTTAAATTCGAATTTACGAGTAGCTCACCTTGCTCAACACCATGAGCGATGAGTGCGCCTTGGCCACTGATCTTGTCGACTTCTACTTCGCTTTTGAATGCTTGTCCGTCTTCCATTTTCCACACATAGAACTGATTCGCTTCAGAGCCCGCTTCTAGCGTTGTCATTGGTAATTGGTAGCCTTGAACATCGCTCAGGCCCGCTTTCGCCATATCTACATTGACCGTAACGCTCGTGCCTGGCAGGATTTCACTTTCAGGCTGCTGCATCTGCATCCAAAATTCGTAGGTACGGGATTGTGGGTGCAGTTCACTGGTGTGTTCTAGATACGTCAGTGGATATTGGCCTGTGTGACCGCCAAAGGTCGCCTCAGGACGATAGCTATTTGAACGCATGTCTGGGCTAATTGACGCCAAGATCGAATCTGATACTTGAATTCGCACATACACCTTGTCGTTCTGGTACACACTCAGTAGTGTTTCTCCAGGCGTCGTATTTTCGAATCGTTGCTTATCGACAGTTGAAACTGTTCCTGAGAACGGCGCTAAAAGTTCTGTGTAACTCAGCTTGCGTTTCGCCGCCGCCAAATTCGCCGATGCGAGCTTATAGTTAGCCGTCAGTTGGTCGTGTTCTGATTGCGATAACATTTCGCTGCCAAACATCTCCGTTCCACGGGCCAACTGTTTGCTTGCCAGTTTGAATTGAGATTGAGCATCAGTCAGATCTTGGACGTACGTTGCGTTATCTAAGGTGGCTAATAACTGCCCTTTTTCGACATTGTCGCCCGCTTCTACTAATACTTGTTGAATCTCGCCTGCTAGCTTAAATGCCAAGGGAGTCAATTCAGCTGGCATCACCTGTCCATTAAAACTTCTGAACTGATTAGTAAGCGGTGCGCCAACTTCAAAGGTAGAAACCAACAAAGGTGGTTGTTCACGGTGTACAGCTTCATTGTTACAGGCTTGAAGTAACAGAACCGACGCGACAACAACTGATAATTTTGAAAGGTTCATTAAATACCGCCCTCACGAAGCCAAGCTTTTACTTGTTGTCCGTCTGATAACACATCCACACCCGCTTCAACGATAAGGTCACCAGACGACAATCCGTCGATAACCTTGCCTTGCTCATCAAGAAGGACTTGTACTTTAGAAATCAGTTGAGAGTCAGGGTTATAACGCCATAGTTCACCATGGTCTACGTCTTTGTTTAACCAAGCTGAATCCACAATACCAATGCCGTAGTCAGATTTACTTTTCTGAACTTCAACTTGCGCTGTCATACCAGAAAGTAGATTGATGCCTTCTGGCTTTTCGATAGACACAACCGCTTGGTAGCTGTTGGTATCTTCATCTGGTTGCGTTGAGATTTCTTTAAAGCGAGTCGGGATACGAATGCCGCGGTGGCTGTCCATCACAACCCACATGTTTGAGCTCGTTAGGTCTTGAATAGAACGGTCTTCAAGCTTTGATACTGGAATTGAAAACGTCACATCCATTTCACTGTGATTCAAAATATTCAGTACAGGCTGCTTTTCTGCGATCAATTGATATTGCTTTCCAAACACCATCGATACCACGCCATCGAATGGAGCAACTAAGGTAGTGTAGCCAAGGTTTGTTTTTGCTTGGTCCAACTCAACTTCAGCGGCAGTAAAGGTGTTTACGGCTTGGTCGTAGTAATCGGTACTGACCAGTTTTTTCGCATACAACTCAGAAGCTTGTTTGTATTGGCTGTTCGCCAGATCAAATTTAGCTTGGGCTGCGTCAACGGCAATACGGTAATCCGTCGCGTCTAATACGGCTAACACCTGACCTTTCTTCACTTCTTGTCCCATACGAACATCGAAGGTTTCTATATCTCCACCCACTTGGAAAGAAAGTGCCGCACGGTCGGTCGCATCAACCTTTGCAATGAAGCTATCGAGATCAATATCAGTCTGTTGTGGGATTTCGAACAGCTTGACTGGCTTGATTACCTGCACATTTTCCTCTGACTGAACTTTGTCACATCCAGTTAGAGAGCCTGCGAGCAATAGTGCTGCAATAACAGCTCCCATGCGCTTGCTCGATATGGCATTGATCGACAAATTGAACTGCATGATGCCTCTCCGTTTAATTATTATGATTTATTACACAGGTGGGCAGTATATTTAATATTAAATAATTCTCAAGATTTACTTTCCACTTGTGCAGTATTTTTTATTTCAGTAAAAACAGTGTAGAATGTTGTAATCAGGTAATTGTGTGAAATGAAGATGACCGAAAAGAAGCAAGGTAGAAGAAGTGCAAAAGACGCCGAAGAGACGCGTTTTTTGATCATGAGCGTTGCCGCAGACATGTTCTGTGACTTTGGCTACGATCGTGTATCACTGCGAAACATCAGTGAAAAGGCAGGCGTCTCGCATAGCCTTATCCGCCACCACTTTGGTAGCAAAGAAAAGATTTGGCATGCAATAAGTGATTGTTTACACGATTATTTTCAGTCTTACATCAGTAAGATTATGGAAGAGCTGCCAAAAGATGTTGCGCCAAATATCGCTATCTACCTGTTTAGCATGCGTCTGTTCACCAACATGATTCACTCACGTAGGCCAATGCAGCTTATTTCAGACTCTGTTCGCCAAGAAGACAACCTAGTTGATTACTTCATCGACAATGTCGGCGATGTTGAAAAAGAGATTAACGGGCTTGCCGCTGAGTACAATGCAGCTAACCCAGACAAAATGATCAACATTTACGAAGTTAAATGGCAAATGATCATGTACGCAAACGGCGCTGTATGCCTCACTCCCTTTATGGAAAGCACTTGGAATGAAGGTGATATGGTCACCTCACCCGAAGACGCCCTACTTAAGCATTGGCAGCTTTTCAACACGCAGATGGTCAGCAAGTTCAATATTGATGAAGAGTGGGCTCTAAATCCAACCTCGATTGAAGAGCTGATTTATGAAGTGCCATGTGAATGGAAGTGTAACCAGGAACATAAAGCTTAATCGGGTTCATACCCATGATGAGCTTATAAGATACAAAAACGCGCCGTTACAGAAGTCACTGTAACGGCGCGTTTTTATATGTATAGATCTTTAAACTGGAGCTTTGTACAGCTTATTAGCGACGTGCTTTACCGCGGTTTTGGTGAATCTTAAGCTTCGCTTTCATCTTACGTTTTTCTGATGAACGGCTTTTGCTGCGACCACCACGATCGGGCGCTAGATCTTTTTCAAGGCTTGGTTCAAAGCCCTCTAGCCACTCTTGAGGCAAGCGAGTATCAAGTAATCGCTCAATATCACCCAATAGGTAAGCTTCATCCTGACTCATCAAAGAGATCGCTAAGCCGCTGTTACCCGCACGGCCAGTACGTCCGATGCGGTGAACATAATCTTCTGCTTTAAATGGCATGTCATAGTTCACAACTTGTTCTAGCTGCTGAATATCAATACCACGAGCTGCCACGTCGGTTGCGATCAACGCACGAACTCTGCCTGACTTGAAATCGTCTAGGGCTTTTTGACGCGCACCTTGGCTCTTATCGCCATTGATTGATGCCGCTTTAATGCCGTCTAACTTAAGCTCTTTAACGAGAGCATCAGTGCCCTGCTTAGTCTTTGTGAACACCAACACTTGTTGCCAGTTTTTTGAACCAATCAAATACGCTAATAGCTCACTTTTACGCGACTTATCTACCGGGTAAACCATCTGTGTTACGGTTTCAGCGGTGCTGTTTTTTGGCGTAACTTGGATTTCACTTGGCTTCTGCATCATACGGTGTGCAATCGCTTTGATTTTGTTATCAAACGTTGCAGAGAAGAACAGAGTTTGACGCACTTCGTTCATGCGAGAAAGAATACGCTTGATGTCAGGCATGAAGCCCATATCTAACATACGGTCAGCTTCATCCAGTACCAGTACTTCCGTTTGGCTCAACATGATGTTTCTAGTGAACATGTGATCAATAAGACGACCAGGCGTCGCGACAAGAATATCTGCGCCACCGCGTAAGTTATCAGTTTGCACCTTCATGCTAACGCCGCCGTAAGCCACCACGACTTTAATGTCGGTGCCCTTTGCGTAGCTAGTTAAGTTATCGAAAACCTGTTGTGCCAATTCACGAGTTGGCACTAATACAAGCGCACGAACGAGCTTAGGGTTCGGAATAACGTTGTCTTTTGTCTCGATTAATCTTTGAATAATCGGTAAACCAAACGCAGCCGTTTTACCTGTACCCGTTTGAGCACCAGCCAGTACATCTTTGCCTTCTAATACCAATGGAATTGCTTGTTCTTGAACACTGGTAGGAGCCGTAAAATTAAGCTCAGACAACGTGGCAAGAAGATGCTCAGATAATCCTAGTTGGTTAAAAGATTTTGTAGATTCAGACATAGTATGATGCTCAAAGATTAAATAGGCGCGGATTGTAGCAAACCTGCATTACGCTGTTTACCTTTCCTTTTGATTTTTCTTCATTTGAAGCGCATTAAACTGCTTAGCTTCCTCTAAAACGTTGGGATAAAGCTCATTAAAGTGACACTGCAACGTATCATAGTGACGTTCGAGGTCATCGTAACATGCCTCGAGCATACCGAGCTTAGGCCTTCTCAACGCCATTCGCTGCAACACCACCTCTATAGATGACATGTCTTGATAGCTCTCTAACCATCTATGCTCAGCCATTTTCTGATGAACCATAACGAAATTTTCAGGCCAGTGTGGCTCTTGATGTTCAAAGATCTGCTCATGGCTATCTAAACAAAAACGCTCTAATGTCTGCTGTGAAAACTGATCCCAATGATTGGCTAAGCAGTGATCCCAAAATACATCGAGTGCGATAGGCGCAAAGCGTCGTGTTTGGTCTGAGAAAAGTGATTTTGCAGAACGAGATACATCATGACGATCAGTATAGCTATCAACAAATCGATGAAGCCTAATACCGTCAGAAAGGGAATCAGAATAGTGTTTATTAGGGTCGCCTTTAACAAAATCACCTAACAGGTTACCTGCTAAGTTGCTGTTACAGTGCTTGGCGATGTGAAGGTGTGCGAGAAAGTTCATTGAACCTCATTAAAGTATCGAGAACTAAGTAACATGGTAAACGTACTCGTTTATCTTCGCGAACTTTAATGAGGATAGTTTTGGTATGACGTGTGAGCGAATACGATTTGCTCAGTTTAGAATTGTTTGCTTTGAGAAGCTTTAGCTAAGAAAACTTTTAGCTTTAAAACGTTTCAGTTGAAACTGAATTAAAGATCTTAAAAGCTTAGTTCGAAGACTTGAAAAGCTCTTCTGCTAACTGTTTCACTGTCTGCTCATAGTCAGACAAATCAATGCCAATTTCCATAGCATCTAACAACTCTAGACTTTCGTCATTATAAGATTGGTCACTCATTGTGCCCCCTCTATTCCTTGATGTGGACATGATGTCCGATTAACTAGTGCACCATCTTGAACTTATATTATGTCACTTTGATGAACGCACTCTACTCTACCCATTCCATATTCATAGCTTAAAGCTACTCGCGATCATTAACGCTTTTTTGCGCTAAAGGGGTATACGCGAACGACATATGTACTGCCACCTTACACCAAGTACAACAAATTACTCTATAAATTTTGAAACCGATCATGGTCAAACGTTTGCTTTGCTCATTTGAATGCTGACACGCCCCTTTGTGTAAATATTAATTTACAGTGGATGTTTTTTATTACAATAAGAATTGCATTTGGAATTAAATTCAATCAGAATACTTCAAAATCGAGATATTCTTTGGGTTTATGCGCTTAAGCTAGAAGAATTACAATGAAAACACACCCTAACGTAAAGAATTATATACAATGAATAAATCAAAGGTTTTTGGTAGTACTTTGATCATTGCAGGCACAACCATTGGTGCTGGCATGCTCGCTCTTCCACTTGCTTCTGCAGGTATTGGCTTTTCAACTTCACTTTTCTTGATGCTGGGTTTATGGGCGTTAATGGCTTTTACTGCGCTATTAATGGTAGAGCTTCACCAATTCGCAGAATCTGACGCTACCCTACACACGTTAGCTCATACCATTTTGGGGACAAAAGGAAAGTGGATTGCGAGCTTCGCGGTGATGTTTCTTTTCTACGCTCTGTGTGCGGCATACATAGCTGGCGGCGGTGCGCAATTTAACCAACGAATTTCGGATATCGCGGGTATCGAACTTAATGCTCAAATCACCACGCTTCTATTTACCCTATTAGTTGCCGGCGTTGTTACGATTGGTACACACAGTGTTGATAAAGTTAACCGCGTTTTGTTTGGCTTAAAGCTTATCGCGATGGTTTTGGTACTCAGCTTCCTAGCGCCAAACATTACCTCTCAATACTTAATGAGCATGCCTTTACAGCAAGGCCTGATTGTTGCGGCTATTCCGGTTGTGTTTACCTCTTTTGGTTTCCACGGCAGCATCCCATCAATTGTTCGATACCTAGATGGTGACGTTCGTTCTTTACGTAAGGTAATGATTATTGGCTCGGCACTGCCTCTGGTTATCTACGTTTTCTGGCAAAGTGTTACTTTGGGCGTGATTAGCCAAGAGCAGTTGTTGTCTGACACAAGCTTGGGCGCGCTATTAGTCTCGCTATCGCAAACGGTTCATCAATCCAACCTAAGCGTGATCGTCGGTGTGTTTGCGGACCTTGCACTGCTGACATCTTTTATTGGTGTGAGCTTGGGCTTATTTGAATTCATGGGCGACTCACTGAGCAAGAAACTAGGTAACGCAAAACGTGTTAAGACAGCTGCTATCACCTTCTTACCGCCACTGGGGTTTGCCTTATTTTACCCACAAGGCTTCATCATGGCTTTAGGCTACGCAGCCATTGCACTTTCAGTGCTCGCGATTCTGTTACCAACAGTGATGGTCTACAAGGTTCGTTACACTGATTTCTCTGTCAAACCACAATCTTCAGAAGCCAGTTACCAAGTGTTAGGCGGTAGCAAAGCGTTGTTTTTAGCAGGTAGCGTTGGCGTATTTATCATTGCGATTCAAGTTCTTATTTCAGTAGGGTTACTGCCTTCTTTAGGCTAATAAACCTATACAGAACTAATTTACTTGATTCAGATCTCATAAATGACATATCACTATCATTAATTTTCACAATTAGTCGATTGAAGTCACATTTTTATTGAGGTCGGTTATTTAGAGTCCACGGTAAAGGATTTACCGTGGAGTTTTTATGAAAGAAGTACAATTTCGAACGATAGACAAACTGTTTATTAAGATGTCGATCAACGACAAGTTTTGGGTCATTTTCTTAATCTTTTTTGCCGCTCTGGCAAGCCTAGCTGGACTGAACTACGTCAACAAAATGGAACACATTGACGTAACTGCAAAACAGCAGGTCGAGTATCAACTGCAAGGCATTTTATCAGCATCAGACTCCCCGGCATCTGTTCGCTCTGTTAGCCAGCAAACTCGCGCTCAACAAACCACTATTTCAAATAATGGTTCTGTGACTGCCACAGCACTCGCACAAGATGGCAACTACTACTCACTTACCGTTTCAACTAACGATATACAGAATCAAAAGCAGCAAGCACTGTACACTTTATTACTGAGCTTCTTGTGGTGTGTGCCTTTTGGTCTTTTCTGTTACTGGGTAGCGACTTTCCTAGGCGGCGCACTTTGGGTTCTTTATTCAACGACTCAAAAGATTGGTGATGGTGACTTAACATCACGCCTTGGCTTCCACCCTGGCCGTGATGAGTTCGGCACGATTGGTTGTGCGCTTGACCGTTCAATGGACACGCTTAGTGAGTTAGTCAACAACGTAAACCACAGTGCAGCAACGCTAAGCGAAACATCGGCTTCTTTCGAAACTGAGATGAAGCGCAGCGAAACACAAATCATGAGCCAAAATGCCTCTCTAGACTCTGTAGCGACAGCAATGGATCAGATGACAGCTTCGGCAAATGAAGTCTCTAACATCTCTGCACGCTCAACTGAACAAACAGAACAAGACGCGCAGCAAATCAACGATAGCCACGCGAAGGTTCAACAGGCAATCTCGGAAATCACCACCCTTTCTTCTTTGATTGAGCAAACCTCATCTTCTGTTACTAGCTTGAATGTGAATACGAGCCAAATTAACGAGGTCATCACGACGATCAATGCTATTTCAGAGCAAACTAACTTACTTGCTTTAAATGCCGCGATTGAAGCCGCTCGTGCGGGCGAGCAAGGCCGAGGTTTCGCTGTTGTTGCTGATGAAGTAAGAACACTGGCAAGCCGCACTCAGTCGGCTACTGTAGAAATCCAAGCGATGATTGAACGCTTACAGCAAGAGAGCCAAAATATCGCGAAGATCACCGAACAGACGGTTGACCAAGCGCAAACCAGTAGCCAGTTGATTTCAAACATTGGTCACGACGTAAACTCGATTGCAGATTCAGCTCAAGCACTAATGGACATGAGTATCCAAATCGCAACATCAGCCGATGAGCAAAGTAACGTTGCCAATACGATTGCAGCAGAGCTTAACGATATTCGAAGCCAATCCGATGTGATTAAAGACGTGGCTCAGAATTCTTCAAATGGCGTATCTAGGCTAACAGAAGCGTCGGTTTCTCTATCTCAGACATTGGCACGCTACCGAACTTAAGGATCAACTGGTGAACTAGCGGCGTGAATTGAAAACAAACTAATGAGGACTCGTAATGGGTCCTTTCTTTTTGGCTTTTGTTTAATAACATTACAAGAACCATGGTCAATAACGATGACATTATCAATTACCATGAAGCAAGTCGCAAAGGAGAGATTAAGAAGTGTCAGAACTGTCTAATATTCGAGCTTAGGAGTAATCTAATTGAACGGGTCTTTTTTCGCTTACCCCCTTGCTGCAGGTGACACATAATGAATAAAACAGAAACACCAAACACCGACGACATTGCATGCCCTTTATGCCAACACGACGAGTATCTGCTTTCAGAAAGTGGAGAAAAGTTTACTTGTGCATCTTGCGGTTTCCACACCAAACAATTTAGTAAGGTAGTCAGCCTTCAACTAAGCTCTACCCCACCAAAGCTGCAGAATTCGATATACCACCATTTGAGCAGTGCTTGCCATTAATCCAAACTGAAATTTCTTCTAAACTGTAGATATCCTGAGCCGCGAGTTCTGCTGAGTCGGCTTCGGGATCTACGATTGCTTCATCAATACTCGGGCGTAATCGAAACGATTGGATACCCGCGCGAACACCAGCCTCAATCCCTTTCAACGTATCATCCACGTAGATGCACTCATTTGGCAGAAAGCCCATGTTCATGGCCGTGTACATGATTAGATCAGGCTCTGGCTTCCAGCTGTTAGCATCAAAAGCTGAGAACACTTTGCCTTTGAAGTCGTCTAGCATGCCTGTCATCGCCAATGAAGATTCAACCCTAGATTTCGGTGCATTGGAAGCAATACAAAACTCGATGTCTTGTTGTTTGAGGAATTCAATAAGTTCGATAGCGCCATCCATCGGTTTTAAATGACGCTGGAACAGTGCTTGTAATTCATTGCGATATAACGGCTCAAGTGTATCAATCGAGATAGATAACCCAAGACGTTCTTGTGTATCCATTAAGATGTCGGCTAGCTTCCCGCCTTGAAAGTGCGCATAGCAGTCGTTGACGTTTAGCTCCGCTCCAAAGCCAGTGAAAACGTTCACCAAAGCTTGGCAGCACAGCTTTTCACTATCGATAAGTGTTCCGTCACAATCGAAAATCACACATTTAGTCTGTTCTAACCGCATAGGTATCTCACTCAGATTGAATCCAAGTTTTATCCTATAGTGTTCTTTCAATGCGCGAGATGATTGAGGTAACAGTTTGCAGATACAGGCTTATTTCTCTTCGCGAAATATGGAGTTGATCACTTTATCGCTCAACATAAGCAACAGTTTTCATTAAATTAACCCAGATTCTACGAAACCAAATACTGCGAGGTTTACATAAGCTACTCAATTTCAGGAGAAAATATAAATCACTACTTCCTAGCCGGATCGTGGTGAATCGATAAAAAAAATGGCTTATAGGCTACTCAGATAGAGCGACAATTAGCTAACAACCGACTCTTCTAAGACCTTAGCTTCAAGCGAAGGTGAAGACGCATATTCTACAGTTCCAGTATCGGGGTACGAATCTCGGATAGCGACAAACTCGGATAAGTGTTTCAGTAGCAATTTAGTTAGCTGAGGATCAAACTGGTAGCCACACTCTCGCTCAAACAAATCGACCACCATATCTAACGGCCACGGTTCTTTGTAGCAACGTGCACTAAGCAGCGCATCAAACACATCGGCTACGGCAGTGATACGAGCAAACAGGTGTATTTCATCACCCACTTTTCCATTCGGGTATCCAGCACCATCCCAACGCTCGTGATGTTCGTTAGCAATGATTGCCGCGAGGTTGGTAATATCACCCGCTCCGCTCTTTAGTAAGTTATAGCCAGCCGTAGTATGAAGCTTCATCACCTCCCACTCTTGGTCGGTTAATTTCCCAGGTTTATCCAAGATTGATTCAGGGACTGAAATCTTACCCACATCGTGCATTGGGCTGATGATCTCAATCATCTCGACCTCGCGATGGCTCAAGCCACGATACTTAGCAAGCAGTGCAGACAACTTGGCTACACGCTTAACGTGATTACCAGTTTCGCCAGAGCGGGTTTCAATTGCCTCTCCGAGAACATGAATCATATCCTTTTGGATATTCAAGGTCTGTTTCTGAAGCTTTAAGATTCGTTTGTTCTTATTCGCCAACTCTTTCTTTTGGCGCAGAGTGACAAATTGCATCAAGATGATCAGGCTCAAACCCGCAATCACCATCGACAGCCCCAATAACAACTGGAAGTTTTTGCGAATAAAGGATGAAGGCTCGTTAATGAAAACCGCTTCGTCAGGTAACGCGTTTCCACTAATCCCGTATCTCTTCATTGCAGGGTAATTGAATACAAAACGTTTGTTGTCTCCGGGAGTTAACGGTGTAGTAAAACCAAGTGGAAGGTATTTATCCAACGCATCGACGGCCTGTTCACCCATGCTTTGTGAGTGATTAACGTAACCACCGAGTACATCACCCGAAATATAGAACTGCCATAAAGCAAACACCGGAGCAGCACTCGCTTTTGACAACGTATCCGCAATCTCTTGGTAAGTGTGATAAACCCCTTGCTTTAACTCGGTGTTGTAATGACTGAGCAATACCGCATCGTCCGCAGAGATCCCTTCCAAAAATTGGCTCGTATGCTCCAGCGACAAGTCGCGAATTTCTACGAGATTGATATTTGAAAATTCAGCCATCATTCTGTTCATTTCTTTATGAATCAATTCAGACGTGACACTGTAATCATTTACAAAATAGAGATTCTTTAGATTAGGTCTTAATTTGGAGATCAGCTTAATATTAACGTCTATCTGATCGTTCTCGTAAAGCACAGTTGCTCTGTCAGACACCGCGTACATGTCGGTGCTGAAATCATTGATGCCGGCTGCAACGACAGGTGTGGAGCGATCAATCAAATTAGGCAGAGATTCAAGAAAATTGGCTGCGTTATCGTCCGTCGCAATTACGCCATCAAATTTATAACCTGCATACTTCGCACGTAAGTAGTTCGCGAGAGAGTCGTAATACTCTGGGCTGTGGACACGCTTTGAATCCAAATACTCTATTGAGAGTTTAACTTCGGTTTGAGACTGGCTGAACGCACTGTCTATCCCTTTTTGGAAGTCAGCAGTCCATTGATAAGAAGGTTCGTATGAGTGTAAAACTAGGATGCGTTTAATATCCCAGTCGTTAGCAAAACTGAGTGAAGAATAAGCGCTAACACATAATACAGCGATTGATATCAATAGCTTGTACATACAATACCCTTTAAATAAGACGGGGTATTGTACTTAGATTAACGCTTTGTCAAAGAATCTTTAGTTCTCGATCCATACTTTATCGCAAGAAGCATGATCTTGTGCCCAAAAATCGTGTAACTGCTTAGCAAAGTTGTTGATACTTTGACCATTTTCAGCAACGACATCCGAGATCAATAGGGAACCATCCGCTTCTGTGACGATAGCGCTCGCCACAACTTCACCGTTTTGAGTACCAATATATAATACATGATCGTCAGAAAGCATAATTTGGCTCAAGAACTCAAGCATGTGTGCCCTTTCGATTTCATCTTGGTAAACGCTTGCTTGGTTGAGTGAAAATAGCACGGTCAATTTATGGAAATCGACTTTATGCAGTTCATCAATTTGGGAAGGAGTTTGATCTTGTGCTAGGAGTTGGTATGTCTTGGATGGAAGTTTGCTTTGATAAAGTTCACGGCCGAGGAGGCTCTCTTTTGCGGGGTAAGCAATATCGAGCTGACTAAATAGCCATTGGTTTTTCTTGTGTGCAATTTCAGGTATTTCGTTATTCATTCTTTTAGTACCTACGGTTAGTATCCCCAAATATCGCAGTTATTTGGAAGACATACGGTCGGCTGAGGTGCCGAGCTACAAGCAGAGAGCATACAGAGCATGACCAAGGCCAACAAGTACTTTAAATGCTTCATATTTTTCATTATCCAACAACATCCTTTAAGAACTTAACGAAAAGCTCTACACTCGTATCCAAGCTTTCAATATCCTTATAGTAAACAGAACTATATAAATAAAAAGGACTTCTTATGAAAAAAGCCTTAATAGCAGCAGGTATCGTGACAATGTTAGCTGGCTGTTCGGACAACGAGGTTGGCGACGTCTCACTGGGTTTCTTCACAATGAAGGATATCAAGATGTCTTCATTAGATGACGATAAGATCGCGGGTGTTACCTGTCATATCGCATCAATCGAAGCAAACCTTAGCCTTTCTGATCCAAGTGATAGCTCTATATCTTGTCGTCAAACAGGTGAAATTACACCAGAAATGATTGCTCAAATAGACAAGAGTAAGTCTGGCGAAGTGGTATTCAAGCAATCGAAAAGTATCTTCTTTAAAACAATGAAGGTTCGTCGTATCTACGATGCAGAGAATCAGTCGCTGCTTTACTTGTCTTACACCACCAAAGAAACAGAAGGTAGCTTCAAACACAGCCTTTCAACTGTTCCACTATGGGGTACAGAGGCTTACGTTGATCCAGCGACGTTAGTACAGCCAACCGAGTAGTTTCAAACATATAGTTAGTTGAATCACCTGTACAGACATTGTGCAGGTGATTCAAAATGCAATAAAAATGAAAGAAACAGAAACAAAATGTGATATCATGCGGCAAAATTTTTTCACTGTATTTTTCATATGAAGTTTCCTGGACAGCGTAAATCTAAGCACTACTTTCCAACTCACGCACGTGATCCGTTGGTCAACCAAATTCAACAAACGCCTAAGCTTCACCGCGCAACGATTGTGGGTGTTGGCCAAACGATTGTTGATATCGAAGCCCGTGTTGACAACGAGTTCCTAGAAAAATACGAGCTGAGTAAAGGTCACTCACTGGTATTGGAAGAAAGTAAAGCAGATGCGCTGTATGAAGAGTTAGTTGAGCGCGGTTTGATCACGCATCAATATCCTGGCGATACTATCGGCAACACACTGCACAACTATTCCGTACTTGCGGACAGCAAATCTGTCCTGCTTGGCGTAATGTCTAAGAAGATTGAAGTTGGCTCATTTGGTTATCGTTACCTTTGCCGCACTTCTTCTCGTATGAATCTAAACCACCTTCAAACTGTTGATGGTCCAATTGGTCGTTGTTACACGCTGATTTCTGAAGATGGCGAACGTACGTTTGCAATCAACGAAGGCCACATGAACCAACTTCTTCCAGAAAGCATTCCTGAAAAAGTCTTCGAGAAAGCTTCTGCATTGGTTGTGTCGTCATACCTAATGCGTGGCAAACCTGAAGACCCGATGCCAAAAGCGGTACAAAAAGCGATTGAATACGCGAAAGCGCACAATGTGCCTGTTGTACTAACACTTGGTACTAAGTATGTGATCGAAGGCAACGCTGAATGGTGGCAAGAATACCTGAAAGAAAACGTAACCATCGTCGCGATGAACGAAGATGAAGGTGAAGCGCTAACGGGTGAAAAAGATCCTCTATTGGCTGCTAACAAGGCACTTGAGTGGGTTGACCTAGTTCTATGTACTGCAGGCCCTATTGGTCTATACATGGCAGGTTACACTGACGAACCAGCGAAACGCGAAACCACACTGCCATTGTTACCGGGTAACATCCCTGAGTTCAATAAATACGAATTCAGCCGTGCGATGCGTAAGCAAGACTGTAAAGGCCCAGTAAAAGTGTACTCTCACATTGGCCCTTACCTAGGTGGCCCACTTGAGATTAAGAATACCAATGGCGCTGGCGATGGTGCACTTTCAGCACTACTTCACGACATGGCAGCAAATAGCTACCACCACGTGAATGTACCAAACTCAGAGAAACACGAGCACACTTGTCTAACTTACTCTTCACTGTCTCAAATTTGTAAGTACGCAAACCGTGTAAGCTACGAAGTGTTGACTCAGCACTCTCCTCGCCTTTCTCGTGCATTACCTGAACGCGAAGATAGCTTAGAAGAAACATACTGGGATCGTTAATCGACCATATTAGGCAGTTACCTCTTAAAGGTTAACGCCAAGTGAGATTACCCATTCCTTGAAGGGCTGCTATATGCAGCCCTTTTTGTATTCAACACCAATATAACGGCAGCTGAAGTTAATCATATCGAATATTTTGCTCGTTTAAGATTTGATCTCGCGCAATGACTCTTTAGATCTGTTATCTTCCAGCACATAATTCGTGTGGTTTGCCTTTACTTGGCAAATTTATACAGTACTATCGCCACGCAAACGTTTACGTACCACCTTTCGGTTCTGATATAAGGATCAAATATGCTGTCTGATATTGATATTTGTCGCTCTACTCCCCTTAAAAACATCAGTGAGGTTGCCAAGCAAGCTGGCCTGCACCACAACGAACATCAGCCATTAGGGCAATTCAAATCTAAAGTGTCTCTCACATCACTTGAACGCCTCGCCAACCAACAAGATGGTAAGTTAGTCGTAATCACGGCGATCACACCGACACCTCTTGGTGAAGGCAAAACCGTCACTACTATCGGATTAGCACAAGGCCTCGCAAAGATTAACCAATCTGTAATGGCCTGCATTCGTCAGCCTTCAATGGGCCCGGTATTTGGTGTAAAAGGCGGCGCAGCGGGCGGTGGTTACTCTCAAGTTGCCCCTATGGAACAATTAAACCTGCATCTCACGGGCGATATTCATGCTGTTACGGCCGCTCACAACCTCGCCTCCGCCGCCATTGATGCACGTTTGTATCATGAACAGCGTGAAGGGTTAGACGCCTTTGAAACGCGCTCAGGCTTAAAAGCACTGAATATCGACCCAAGTAGAATCGTTTGGCGACGTGTACTTGACCATAATGATCGCGCATTACGCATGATCACGGTTGGCAAGAACGAAGCAGACAAAACAATTAACGGCTTTGAGCGAGAAGATGGATTTGATATCTCAGCCGCTTCTGAACTAATGGCCATTCTTGCTCTAGCCAATGACCTTCAAGATTTGAGAAAGCGCATCGGACGAGTGGTACTTGCTTACAACAAACAAGGCTTGCCGCTAACCGCAGATGACTTCAACGTTGCAGGCGCAATGACCGTGACCATGAAGGATTCTATTGAACCAACATTGATGCAAACCCTTGAAGGCGTTCCTACCCTAATTCACGCCGGGCCTTTCGCGAACATCGCACATGGTAACTCTTCAATTATTGCCGATAAAATAGCGTTAAAGCTGAGTGACTTTGTGGTAACTGAAGGTGGTTTCGGCTCAGACATGGGCTTTGAGAAAGCGTGCAACATAAAAGCGAAAGCGTCGAACAAGAAGCCCGATTGCGCTGTGGTTGTCGCAACCTTACGTGGATTAAAGGCTAACTCTGGTTTATACGATTTGAGACCGGGCACTCCGTTACCTGATTCAATCTTTAATGATGACCAAGACGCGCTTGTTGCAGGATTTGAGAACCTAAAATGGCACATCACTAACGTTAAGCAATACCAAGTGCCTACAGTTGTTGCGATTAACCGATTCCCACAAGACTCAGCTCAAGAGCTCGATGCTTTGAAACAGATGATCACCGACTTCGATCCAAGCGTTAGCGTTGAAGTAAGCGAAGCATTTGGTCAAGGTGGCGAAGGGGCAACTCAACTGGCTCACGCCGTGGTAAAAGCTTGCCAAAAACAGAGTGGATTTAAGCCTTTGTATCACTCAGAGCAAAGCCTAGAAGAAAAGCTGATGGCAGTCGCTGAAGTTGGCTATGGCGCAGCAAGTATTACGCTATCTCCACTGGCTAAAAAACAACTGGCCGAATTCAAACTGCATGGCTATAACGACCTATCGGTTTGTTTAGCAAAAACACCATTATCGATCTCGACAGAAGCACACGTAAAAGGTGCACCAATCCAATTTGACGTGCCCGTTAGAGAACTAAAATTGTGTGCTGGTGCTGGTTTTATTTACGCGTTGTGCGGCAATGTGATGACCATGCCAGGCTTGCCTGACAAACCGGCGTTCATGTCGTTAGATATTGATAGTAATGGAAATATCGTAGGCCTAAGCTAGCTGTCCTTAGTTAGATAAGCGGCAATTAATCGCGATTAATTTGGCTAATATTTCGGAACATCGTTCTATATTGAGCAATCAAGCTTAAGTGCAAGAAGTTGCACTTAAATCGTAGTTATATGCGAATCTTGTCTTAACTTCTCGGTCAAGATCACATTAAAAACCCTATAAAATATATAGTATTGCGCTGATTCTTTGAGGATAGTGATGAATACAAGTATAAAAAAACTAGTCAGCCAATTTCTATGTACCATCTTTGCCCTAGGACTAGTCCCTGCCCTCTACATCAATTCTGAACTTGACAGAATTGATGCTCAGCACACTCTAAATATTAAGCAGTCTAGCCAAAATCAAATCGAATACAGCTTTCATGAACTCGCTGTTATTGTTGAGCAAATATCTAACTCTGTTCCTTCAATCGCCGACTCTCAAACACTACTCCGAGCGATTCGAGAACCTTCTATTATCCATAAAGAAACCCTGCAAGATCTTTGGGTGATGTTAGCTCGTGGCCAAAAATACTATTCCCAGCTTCGTTACCTCGATCTAGCTGGCAACGAAGTGTTTCGCGTTAATTATAAAGACAATCAAGCAATCGTGGTTCCAGATAGTGAACTGCAGAACAAGTCTTCGCGTGATTACTATGAGGTACTACAGCAATTAAAGATTGGTGAGATTAGCTCTCGCGGTATTGATCTTGAAGTCGAAAACGGAGAGATCGTTCGCCCTTTGATTCCAGCACTACGCATTATGACGCCAGTCGCTGAAAACAACCGCATTATTGGTTACTTCATCGCAAACCTGAACATGCTTGAGATTTATAAGCGCCTTCACTATCAAATTGGTGCATCTTCTGCTGTTCCTATTATTCTCAACAAAACCGGACACATAATCATGGGGCCGGATCCTACGGAATCTTTCGGACATGTAATTGAATCACGTTCAGAGCAGACTTACGCAAAGTTATACCCTGAGCTTTGGACTGCGATTCAAGACAAGACAACTTCGAGCTATTTCGATGGTGAGAACTGGTATTTTCATTCCGACATCAGCCCTAAAATCAAACAGTTTGAAGGCCCTATTTACATGGTTCTTCACATTGAAAATCAGCAGTTCAGCAGTCAATACCGAGAAGAAAAACAAGCGATCGTCGTTCAGATCATCACCTTGTCTTTCTTGATTTCGATGATCTCCGCTGGCTTCGTATTGTGGAACAGCAACCACAAGAAGAACAGTATCGAGAGCCAACTTGCTAAGGCCGCAATGAATGGCATGTCTGCCTTGGTGATTACCGACAGAAACAACCGAATCATCAAAGTAAACCAAGAGTTCACCCGTGTGAGTGGCTACGAGTTAGAAGACGTAAAAGGCCGCCAACCGTCCATGTTTGCCTCTGGTCGCTACAACGAAGAGTTCTACATCAAGATGTGGAGCATCATCAAAGAGAAAGGCATGTGGGAAGGCGAAGTGGTTAATCGTCGTAAAGACGGGTCTTTGATCACGGAAATATTGCGAATCCAAACCATTAAAGACTCGAAAGACGTGATTCAGTTTTATGTCGCTTCATTTGTGGATATAAGTAAACACAAAGAGCTAGAAAACAAACTGAGAAACCTGAGTGAAAAAGATGCCTTAGCTGGGTGTTGGAACCGCCGTAAATTCGATCTTGAGCTGCGAGATGAGTGCTCTCGTGTTAATCGTTACCCTACTCGCGAACAGTCTTGTTTAGCAATTTTGGACATAGACCACTTCAAACGCATCAACGACAGATTTGGTCACGATTATGGAGATCGCGTCATTCAAACCGTTGCTCAAGTATTACAACGAGAGTGCCGAGAAACTGATTTTGTGGCTCGTATTGGTGGCGAAGAGTTTGGCGTTATTCTGCCTCATACCACAACAGAAGAAGCTGAGTATGTACTTAACAGATTGAGAATCGCAGTCAGTATTGAGCTCGATAACGTGGTGACGGTCAGTGGTGGAATTACCAACCTGACCAACGACCCTGCTCTTAACTACAAGTGCGCCGATTTAGCACTTTATGAAGCCAAAGCAGCAGGTCGAAACAGTGTGTGCCTGTTCCTAGACAGCGAAATGAGCGAAATCGCCTAACAGAAAATCAGTATTGTTCCGCTAGGCTATTAGTTTGGCGGTTTAACAACCCAATCCTTGCAATCAGCTTGGTGCAGGATAGAACTCTAGTTTGTTCCCCTCTACCACTAGAATACAATCCATGTTCGCAGCATGAGCAGCCTGCTTACCTAGGTTCGTATCTTCAAACACAACACACTGCTTTGGCTGCAAACCCATACCAAAACACGCATCTAAGAAAGTATCCGGATTTGGTTTGTGATTCTTAACGTCTGTTGCTGTCACGAGAATATCGAGCTTACTCAAGATCTCTGTCTTATCCAGTAACTGTTCGGCACTTTTACGTTGACTGCCCGTTCCGACTGCAATCTTCTTGTTACCCAGATGCTCTAACAACAGAGAGTGAGTACAAGGGATAACGTCTCCTTTGTCTTCGATAGCCGCAAACGACGCCATTTTAAACGTAGAAACCGCTTGTGGGTCGAGCGATAAACCGTATTTGCTGTTCACCTCACCGGCTATCTTATAACTCGGCATGCCACCTAAGCTATGCAGCCAAGACGCTTCAAAATGAAAGCCAAACTCTTCAGCCGTTCGCTCCCACGCCTTTACATGTGCAGGCATTGTATCGATCAACGTACCGTCCATATCAAAGATTAATCCTTCATATGCCGTTAAATCTATTTTCATCACTACTACCACTCTTAAATAAAGTTACTGATACCATAACCAATATTCAGTATCATGGCGCCATATTACCGTTCAAAATGGATGTTTATGTTACAAATATCTAACTCTGTTTCGATTCAAGACTGGGAACTCCAGTTAACAGCGATCAGAGCACAAGGAGCCGGCGGTCAGAACGTCAATAAAGTATCGAGCGCGATACATTTACGTTTTGATATCAAGCACTCTACCCTACCTGACTTCTATAAAGAAAAGCTCCTCGCACACAAAGATAGCCGCATCACCAAAGACGGTGTGATTATCATTAAAGCGCAACAGTATAGAACTCAGGAACAAAACCGAGATGATGCTTTAGTGCGCTTGAAAGAATTGATCTTGGAAGCGACAAAGGTTCAAAAAGTAAGACGAGCAACTAAGCCGACGCGTGGCTCTCAGAAAAGACGTTTAGAAAGCAAAAAACAAAGAAGCACCACCAAACAGCTGCGTGGAAGAGTGAGCTGATGGCTTCATGCCCTCAGAGAACACATTACCCTAGAAGTATCTGTCAATTTGACTAACGAATCGATCTATTACGCTGTTTATTTGAAAGAAAGACTACTGCTTCTTTTTGACCGACAAAATCAGCTTGATCAACAACAGGCGCTCTTCGCTGGTCAGCAGACGACTGACCGCAGCTACATCTTCCGCTGTTACTTGTGATGCGCCAACAATATCAAGCACCACATCCAAATCCGTCACTTTTAAGGTTCTAGTGATTGAACGATACTGAGACATCTTGATGTCCGCCTCTCCGCGTTCAATCCTTTGATAGGTTTTTAAGCTCATTCCTGCACTCGAGGCTAACTTTTCTTGAGACAAGTTGGCTTGTTTCCTACGCTCAATCAGCGCCAATATTATGGGTTCTTGTGACATAAGCTCATCCTCAAAAGACAGTTATGTCCTAAATTCAGCAAGAAGCAGACCATATTGACTTGTGATGGTTTACATAAGCCATCAAAGGCATATTATTCGCTTGATAAAACCGTTACGTTTCATAAACCTTCACACTGATATCAGTTGTGAACGTACAGGCTAGGTAACTTGAGTATTCAAGTGTTGGGAAATAATAAAAATTGCATATTGCGAATAAGAAAGACGTCAAATTGGAAATTGCGAATCGCTATACATTGGCATTTCCTTGCATTAGTCACGCATTAGAATCAGACAATCCCCGCCCAGAAATTATTGCAATACAACATAAGCTACTCACGTACAAAGAGGTGTTGCTGCACGGGAACATGTTGGAAGGTAAGGAATTAAAGCAAGCTTTTTCTGCATTGAACGAAAATGAAAAAGGTGTGGCTCAAGGTGGGATTAAAAGCATCAATGCTGCGATAAAAGAGATGGATGAGATTCTAGAAAGATACAGCCGTAAAGCGGTTATCGAGCTGAGTAACTAGTTCTACAAGCAACTAACCAACTGCACACCTGCAAAAGTAAAAAATAAAAAGTCGACGCTATCTTTAAATAAAGCGTCGACTTGTTCAAAACATTGAAGATCTAACGTTTAACTGCTTTTCTAACACCAGCAATCAACATCAGCATCCCTAGCAAACCAAATGAAATACCTCCGCCACTGCTACCAGAGCCAGTTGACGCACTTGTCCCAGCAACAGCAACTCGTTTTGCCTCTGTCGCGGTAAACTGGACAGTTTCCGTGCTATCATTTACCCCTTTAGTTACATCCGTAATCCAATCTTTATAATCATATACCTCTGTAAATACAGATGTTACGCCGATGTCATCACCGCAAGTAGTCGGCCCAAAACTCGTTATACCGACCTGTTCATATGTAGAGCCATTTTTCCAAAACACCGGACCACCAGAATCGCCTTGGCATGTACCCCCGTATAAGCCATTATTCGGTCCGTTACCGTTGAAACAAATTTGTTTATCAGTGACTAACGGACCGAAAACAGCTTTACAATTAAGAGTATCAACATATGTCAGGTCAACTTGTTGTAGCAATGTCGTACCATCAACATCAGTCTCGATGTCACCATGGCCAACTGCAACGAAATCATTCGCAGCATTAAGGTATGTATCAAATTGAGGGATAACAGTTTCAGCTGAGGATTGAAGGTTAAGAGAAGCTTCTAACTTTAAAATCGCAATATCATTTCTTAATAGTTGATTGATACTGTTTGAATAATCCGTTCGATAATACACCTCAGATACTCGTACTTTCTGGATGCTACCGTTAGGGAATAGAGAAGTATCTTCCAATTGAGGAACAACTACCGTGAAAAGTTGAGCATTCTCATCACCATAAATACAGTGTGCAGCAGTCAGTACATGATAGTTATCTAAAATTGTTGCACCACAGTAAGGGCCTGTTGAGTAAACACCGTCATAATCAATACGATCAATGAACAAGCTTGCCATCGAAGGAAATTCCGTGACTGAAGCGTCGCTACCATTCACAATATAGGGTGTTACACCCACATCAGGAGTACTTTCGTCCGTGTTTTCCGTTGCCATAACACTTGATGTGTAAATTAATGGCGCTAAAAGCCCTAAAACGGCTTTACGAACCGGACTCATTGTATGGTTTACGTTCATAGTTAACTCCTTGTAACCCCTACTACTTATTTACAAAAATGATGAATCGTCACCATAACACGTCACAATCGTGATTATAGTAAGTATTTGTAACGATATCGCCACATATCTCATTTTATAAACGAATTTTAAGTAACCGTTGTTAGTGGGTAACGTTAAAAGCAATACGTTACCAAAGACATACGCTACCAAAATCAAAAAAGCCTACCGTTAGGCTTCCCAATAAAGAGAAGCAAACAATAGGCTTTCATTTAGCTTAGTGGTTTCTCTTAAAAGAGATTAGCCACGATAGTAACGCTGAGGTACGAATGGCATTTTTTCTACTGTCATTGGTAGCTTCTTGCCACGAACTTCAGCGAATACTTCAGTGCCAATAACCGCTAGGTCAGTACGAACGTAAGCCATAGAAACAGGCTTGCCCGCGTTAGGACCCGCAGTACCACTTGTTACAACGCCAATCTTGTTGTCTTCAGCATCGAACAGCTCAGCGCCTTCACGTACTGGTGCTTTAGTCTGACCAACAATACCAACACGCTTGCGTTGAACGTCTTTAGTCGCGATTTGCTCAAGGATGATATCAGCGCCAGGGAAACCGCCTGCACGTTCACCGTCAGTACGACGCACTTTTTGGATACCCCATAAAAGGCTAGCTTCTACCGGCGTTGTTGTTGTATCTAGATCGTGACCGTACAGACATAGACCACACTCAAGACGAAGTGAGTCACGAGCACCAAGGCCAATCCACTCTACTTCTGCTTCTGATGTTAGTTTACGAGCAAGTGCTTCAGCGTGATCGTTCGGTACTGAGATTTCGTAGCCATCTTCACCGGTATAACCACTGCGGCTTACGATGCACTCTACGCCGTCGATATCGACTTTTTGAACATCCATGAACAGCATGTCTGCAACGCTTGGTTGGAAACGAGCCAGAACTTCAGACGCTTTCGGACCTTGAAGTGCTAATAGAGCGCGGTCATCAATCACTTCCATTTTTACGTCTGCAGGAAGGTGAGCCGTTAGGTGGTCGATATCTTGTGTTTTACACGCCGCGTTCACAACAACAAATAGGTGATCGCCAAGGTTAGCAACCATAAGATCATCCATGATGCCGCCCTGTTCATTAGTAAAGAAGGCGTAGCGCTGCTTACCAGAAGGCAGGTCGATAATATCTACTGGAACCAGAGATTCTAAAACAGCGGCTGCATTTTCACCGTGTAGACGCAGTTGCCCCATGTGAGAAACATCAAAAAGACCAGCAGCGTCACGAGTGTGTAAGTGCTCTTTCTTTACACCTAGTGGATACTGAACTGGCATGTCGTAGCCAGCAAAAGGAACCATTTTTGCGCCGACTTCAACGTGAAGTGCATGCAGAGGTGTTTTTAGTAGGTCTTGATTAGCGTGTTCTTGAGTCATTTTATTCTCCATGAAGCGTTGCAGGCTTTCCAAATCGAATCTGCCGCTTATATCTCTATTTAGAGTCGCCTCTAACGATATGGGTTAACGTTAGAAACAGTAGATAGTAAAAAGTGATGTCTTCTATATAGGCTTTTATTACTAGCGATATAAAAAGAGGCTTCTGTATAAAAGCTATACGACTCACTTTCTAAGAATTCACTTCAGTAAACTTCAATCAACATGAGTAAACCGTGTTCACTATAGTAAACAAGCCTGAGTCAGTTTTACACCCTTAACAAGATTAAAACAGCTCAAAATGTGATATTTAACAATTTAAAAACAACTTTCAGTCGCATACAAAAACGCGATATTGATGCTTTTCACACCAACATCGCGTCTTTTGGCAAACGTTAGAAACAAAAGCAAACGTTTGCATTCACTATAAGAAATTCTAACTTTGTTAACTTATTTTGCAGTCACCCACAAAATCAGTGCATCTTCTGTACTAGTAGAAATCAACATATGCCCCATGTTGGCGTCGTAATACATGCTGTCACCTTCGCTCATGGGTACCGGCTCATAGAATTCTGAGTAGAACATCACATCACCAGAGATCACCATCAAGAACTCCTCACCATCGTGGCGAACCCAATCGTTATACTCTTCAAAGGTGCGTGCTCTCACTCGGCTCTTGAACGGCATCATCTTCTTATTCGAAAGTTCTGTCGCGAGCAGTTCATGCTCGTAAGTCGGAGTTGGGTGAGGTTTACCCTGACCTGCTTTAGTTAAGTCACGACGTCCTGTGGCAACCTTTTTTCTTGGTGGCTCAAAGAGTTGCGGCATATCAATTTGCAAACCCATAGCCAATTTCTGCATCGCTTGGAACGTCGGTGAGATTTGTTCGTTCTCGATTTTACTCAGCGTAGAGCGCGCCAAACCAGTACGTTGGCTCGCCTCTTCTAACGTAATGCCCAGCTTGCTGCGGATATCTTTAATACGCTGGCCGAGCCTAAGTGGTTCGATATTCTGATCTAACGTCTCTTTCGCCAACGTTAAAGATGGGTACTCATCATAAATGTCTTCTGACATAGGTCCCTCATTCATTTCTTACTTCCTGTCTATTGATTTCATTGTTGCATGAAGCGCTTTGTTGATTAAAGAGCACACAGGGAAATAAAGCGTGCTCCCTGTAGCAAAACGAGAAAATCTGTTTCCTATTGGAAATTTTTGTTGAAAATTGATTTTATCGGAGCTATGTTATCGACTTGTTAGATGAAGAGATGCTACTTCAGCTTGCAGCAAGTGATAGATTTAACATTTGTAAGAGCTGTTTTTTACCCGAAATTTTTGGGAACCAATTCGTGCTGCATTGACCCTACAACGATCGCTTTGACGCTATGGTCGTATAAATAAGAAGCAACGCACTATTTATACACCTATATAACGCAAACGATACCGATGCAGAAATCAACGTAAGACCTAATGGACTATAAAAACAATCACCATTAGCTTAATGAAAGGTCTCGACAATGAACGCTTATCAAAACCATAGCTTAGACAGTTTTTTCTCTACGAACCTATCTGCGACTGACGACGCAGTATTTGCTGGAATCCAAGCAGAGAACACTCGTCAAAACGAACAAATCGAACTTATTGCTTCTGAGAACATCGTTTCTAAAGCAGTAATGCAAGCTCAAGGCACTTGCCTTACCAACAAATACGCAGAAGGCTACCCAGGTCGTCGTTACTACGGTGGTTGTGAGCACGTAGATACAGTAGAAGCTATTGCGATTGAACGTGCTAAACAGCTATTCAAGTGTGAATACGCGAACGTACAACCTCACTCAGGTGCTCAAGCGAACGGCGCAGTTAAACTTGCCCTACTTCAACCTGGCGACACTATCCTAGGTATGTCTCTTGACGCTGGTGGTCACCTTACGCACGGTGCACGCCCTGCGCTTTCAGGCAAATGGTTCAACGCAGTTCAATACGGCGTAGACCGCGACACTCTTGAAATCGATTACGAAGCGGTACGCGCTCTCGCTATCGAATGCCAACCTAAAATGATTATTGCAGGTGGTAGTGCTATCCCACGCGTTATCGACTTCGCTAAATTCCGCGAAATCGCTGACGAAGTTGGCGCTATCCTTATGGTAGATATGGCACACATCGCGGGTCTTATCGCGACAGGTGCTCACCCTAGCCCACTACCACACGCACACGTTGTTACAACAACAACGCACAAAACACTTCGTGGCCCACGCGGCGGTATGATTCTGACGAACCACGAAGACATCAACAAAAAGATCAACTCTGCAGTGTTCCCTGGCCTACAAGGCGGCCCACTCATGCACGTTATCGCGGCTAAAGCAGTGGCGTTTGGCGAAGCACTTGGCCCAGAATTTAATACTTATATTGATTCAGTGATCGACAACGCAAAAGTTCTTGCTGAAGTGTTGCAAACTCGCGGTTGTGACATTGTGACTGGCGGAACAGACACGCACCTAATGCTGGTTGACCTTCGTCCTAAGGGCTTGAAAGGTAACGTAACTGAAGAGGCATTAGAGCGTGCAGGGATCACATGTAACAAAAATGGTATACCATTCGATTCAGAGAAGCCTATGATTACCTCTGGCATTCGTTTAGGTACGCCAGCTGGAACCAGTCGTGGTTTTGGCACTGAAGAATTCAAACTTATCGGTGAATGGATCGGCGATGTACTTGATGGCTTAATTGAAAGCCCTGAAGGCAACGCTGAAGTTGAGCAACGTGTTCGCAAGCAAGTTAAAGAGCTTTGCAAGCGCTTCCCTCTTTACCGTTAGACCGTTTTTAAGATTTAAATTAAAACCTCATAAATTTTTGGAGAATAAGCAATGGACAATACACTAAAGTTTGCAGACAGCCACGAGTGGGTAAAAGACAACGGTGACGGTACTGTAACTATCGGTATTTCTGAGCACGCTCAAGAGATGCTAGGTGACGTTGTGTTTGTTGACCTGCCTGACACTGACGACGAAATCGAAGCTGGCGAAAGCTTCTCTCTAGTTGAGTCAGTGAAAGCTGCTTCTGATATCTACGCACCAATCTCTGGCGAAGTCGTAGAAATCAACGAAGAATTAGAAGATAGCCCAGAGCTAATCAACGAAGAACCTTATGAAGGTGGCTGGATTGTTAAAGTGAAGATGTCTGATGCGTCTGAACTAGACAACCTTAAAGATGCGGAAGAATACCTAAGCTCTATCGAAGAAGACTAATAGGTAACCTCATTACGATAAAGCTGCTCTTTTGAGCAGCTTAATTTTAGGGGCTAGCTCACGGCTCCAGAGAGAAAGTAGAACATATCATGACTGAATTACTTCAAAGCCAATTACTGAAAGACCTGGGTACTCAAAACGAGTTTGTTGCTCGTCATAACGGCCCAAATAAAGCAGACCAGCAAAAAATGCTTGAAGCGATCAACGCGACTAGCCTAGACGCACTGATCGACGAAACGGTTCCTGCACAAATCCGTCTTGAAAAACCAATGACACTTGCTGCGCCACTAAGCGAAATGGACATGCTGGCCTCTCTTAAAGAGATCGCTAACCTAAACCAAGTGAAACGTACTTTCATTGGCCAAGGCTACTACAACACATTCACTCCAAACGTTATTCTACGTAACGTTTTAGAGAACCCAGGCTGGTACACAGCTTACACACCATACCAACCAGAGATCTCTCAAGGTCGTCTTGAAGCTCTACTAAATTACCAACAAATGGTAATGGACCTTACAGGTATGGAAATCGCGAACGCGTCTCTTCTTGACGAAGCGACAGCGGCTGGCGAAGCAATGACACTGTGTAAGCGTGCTGGTAAAAGCAAGAGCAAAGTATTCTTCGTTGCTGACGATGTTCACCCTCAAACACTAGAAGTTGTTAAAACTCGTGCTGAGTACATCGGTTTTGAAGTAATGGTTGGCGCTCTTGAAACACTTCCAGAGCAAGACGTATTTGGTGCATTAGTTCAATACCCTGGTACAACGGGCGAAGTTCGTGACCTAACAGACATCATTGCGAAAGCTCAAGCAAACAAAACTCTAGTAACCGTTGCTACTGACCTACTCGCATCTGCTCTACTTAAGCCTGCTGGCGAAATGGGCGCAGACGTAGTAATCGGTTCAGCACAACGTTTCGGCGTTCCTATGGGGTACGGCGGTCCACACGCTGCATTCATGGGTACTCGTGAAAAGCATAAGCGTACAATGCCAGGTCGTGTAATCGGTGTTTCTATCGATACTCACGGTAACCAAGCGCTACGTATGGCAATGCAAACTCGTGAGCAACATATCCGCCGTGAGAAAGCGACATCAAACATCTGTACAGCTCAAGCACTTCTAGCAAACATGGCGTCTTTCTACGCGGTTTACCACGGTGCAGAAGGCCTACGTACTATCGCTCGTCGTACACACCACATGACAGCTATCCTAGCGGCTGGCCTGACTAAAGCGGGTTACGAGCTAACAAACAACAGCTTCTTCGATACCATCACAATCAACTCTGAAGAGAAGACAGATGCACTGTACGCGAAAGCACAAGCAGCAGACATCAACTTGCGCCTTCTTAAAGGTAAGATCGGTATCAGCTTAGATGAAACAACCACAGTCGACGACGTGAACGCATTGTTCGCTATCTTCGAGGTGAAAGAAGACGTTCAAGCACTATCTTCTGACATTGCATCAAACGAATTTGCGGCAATTCCAGAAAACTGCCGTCGTGAATCAGAGTTCCTAACTCACCCAGTATTCAACACGCACCACAGCGAAACGCAAATGATGCGTTACCTAAAACAGCTTGAGAACAAAGACTTCTCACTAACGCACGGCATGATCCCACTGGGCAGCTGTACGATGAAGCTGAACGCTGCTGCTGAGATGATCCCAGTAACATGGCCTGAGTTTGGTTCAATTCACCCATTCGCACCTCTTGATCAAGCAGCGGGTTACACAGCGCTAGCGAAAGATCTTAAAGAGAAGCTATGTGAAATCACCGGTTACGACGATTTCTCACTACAGCCTAACTCTGGTGCATCTGGCGAATATGCAGGTCTAATCGCGATTCAACGCTACCACGCAAGCCGCGGTGAAGGTCACCGTAACGTTTGTCTGATTCCAAGCTCGGCGCACGGTACTAACCCTGCAACAGCATCAATGGTTTCAATGAAGGTAGTGGTTGTTAAGTGTGATGAAGATGGCAACATCGACATGACAGACCTAGCAGCGAAAATCGAGAAGCACAAAGACAACCTATCAAGCATCATGATCACTTACCCTTCTACGCACGGCGTATACGAAGAGCAAGTGAAAGAAGTGTGTGAACAAGTACACGCAGCGGGCGGTCAGGTTTACCTAGACGGCGCGAACATGAACGCTCAAGTAGGTTTAACTTCGCCTGGCTTCATTGGTTCAGACGTATCCCACTTGAACCTACACAAAACATTCTGTATCCCACACGGTGGCGGCGGTCCGGGTATGGGTCCTATCGGCGTTAAATCGCACCTAGCACCTTTCCTACCAGGTCACATCGAAAACGGTGTACAAGGTTCTGACTACGCGGTATCAGCAGCAGATCTAGGTAGTGCTTCAATTCTACCTATCTCTTGGGCTTACATCGCAATGATGGGCGAACCTGGCCTAACAGACGCAACGAAAGTAGCGATTCTGAACGCGAACTACGTGATGGAAAAACTACGTCCTCACTACCCTGTTCTTTACCGAGGCACTAACGGCCGCGTAGCGCACGAATGTATTATCGATATTCGCCCGCTAAAAGAAGACACAGGCATCAGCGAAGAAGATATTGCTAAGCGTCTAATGGACTTCGGTTTCCACGCGCCTACTATGTCTTTCCCAGTAGCTGGCACACTAATGGTAGAGCCAACTGAATCAGAAGACTTAGAAGAGCTAGACCGTTTCTGTGAAGCGATGATCGCAATCCGTCACGAAATGGCAGCAGTAAAAGCGGGTGAATGGCCACTAGACAACAACCCTCTAGTGAACGCACCGCATACACAAGTTGACCTTTCAGGCGCAGAATGGGATCGCCCTTACTCTCGTGAACTGGCTTGCTTCCCATCGAAAGCAACGAAGAACTCTAAGTACTGGCCTACTGTTAACCGTGTAGACAACGTATACGGCGACCGTAATCTAATCTGTTCTTGCCCAAGCATCGATAACTACGAAGACTAATTCGTAGCGTTGTCACATCACAATAAAGTTTGTGACTAGATTAATTAAGTCTGTGACCGCAATTAAGTTTGTGACGTAAACCATATAGAAAAGCGAACCGAATGGTTCGCTTTTTTCGTCGTTGTATCGGTCTCTTTGGCCACCGCGTTCAATTATGGACTAAAAGTACAAAAGGCTTGTACATCCGTTAGCTTGTCTCATGAGTCTTAGGTAAACGCCCCATGAACCTACAGGGCGATATTACTAATGTTTGAAGTTCCAAGGCAGGAGTGCATCGATATCAGGCTCAGCTTTCGCCAGCTCTTTCATGCACTTGACCATGTAGTCGTAGAGGATAAGACCGTTGGCTTTCGCGGTCTCGATGATGCTGTAAAGCATCGCGCTCGCCTCAGCGCCATTTGGTGTGTTGGAGAATAGCCAATTTTTCCTGCCAATAACCAGCGGTTTAATTGCGCGTTCAGCGCGATTATTATCGATAGATAAGTGACCATCGTCGATATAACGAATGAGTTTAGGCCATTGCCCGAGCGTGTACTTTATTGCTTTGCCTAGTGGGCTAGAGCCTATCACCTTCTGGGTTGTCATCCATTGGTAAAGCTCATCCAGTATCGGCTTGGCAAGCGCTTGACGCTCTGCTTTTCGCTCTTCGGCAGGCGCACCTTTTAAGCGTGATTCTATCCCGTAGAGTTTTTGGATTTTAGCCAGCGCCTTATCAGCCTTGCCCGATTTACCTTTCCCTTGAAGCTTTTTAGCATCCATGAACTTGCGACGAGCATGCGCTAAGCACCCTACCTTGGTGACGTGATGCAGACCATCATAAGCCGCGTAGCCATCGGTTTGTAGATAACCGTTGTAGTCACCTAAAAAGTCCACGGGACACGCCCTCGCGCGACTGTTTTGATAGTCGTACAAGGCAATATTTTTCACATTCGGCAGTGCCGCTTCGGGTGAGTCAGCGCCTGAGCAGTAGAGCCACATATAACACTGCTTCTCTTCTTTGAGCACATTGAGCGGCGTTTCATCCGCTTGAACCACCACTTGTTGAAGTAGGTGCTCTTTCAAGGCGGCATACAGCGGGGCGAACTTCTCACTGACTTGGATGACCCACCTAGCCATGGTGGTACGTGATAGCTCGATACCCGACTGGGTAAACAGCGATTCTTGACGATAAAGTGGCATCGCGTATTGGTATTTTCCAAGAATGATGTTGGTCAGCAAACTTTCTGTGGCGAAGCTTTTAGGGATGAGGCTCTGAGGGGATGGCTTCTGAACGATTCGGCTGCTGTCGCCTGTTTTCTCGCACTGACGACAAGCATATTTAGGTTATCAAGCTGTCCGTTCTTAATCATAGTCCAAAGATCTACCCCTGCAAGAGTAGCTTTTGCTCCTTCATCAGATTTCCACCCTAGGCACTGGTGCATTTTACCTTTCACTCTACGGTGACTTTGTTCAGATACATTACCTGAAGCACTTCAATTAGATTGAGCATCTTCCCCGTTAACCAAAGGCTGACGTTGATATTATGTAACGCTAATGCGTTAGCACCACTCTTATCTATCACGACCTTTTCGGGCAAGCCATTATGGCTAATTGCCTGGTGAAGAAGGCGCGAGCTGCCTTCTCGTCACGGTATTCGCACAGTAAAAAATCAATCACATTACCGCATTTATCAACGGCTCGGTAATAATACTTCCACTGGCCTTTGACGTTAATGTAAGTCTCATCCATCCGCTACGAAGTAGCGACAGGCTTCTTTCTTCGGTGTGCTCTGTGCTCCAATAGTGGGGCGTATTTGATAACCCACCGATTGATGGTTGAGTGATCAACATCGATACCTCGCTCATTGAGTATCTCTTCGGTTTCACGGTAGATCAGCTTATAAGAAACGTAATAACGAACAGCCGGAAGAATGATGTCGGAAGGAAAGTGGCGCCTGTAAATTTGATAGCCATAGCGTCGGCAGTGGTGAATTTTGATGAAGAGTTTAACCTATCACCACTGTTTACGACAGAACCTGTAATTGTAATATTGTCCACCTTTTCTGATTTTTAAGTCTAATATTAGAAGATTGATTTTGGTATTCAAAGCGTGATAGCAATGTTCTTTACTTTCGATATTGAAGAGGTAAGTGATGACAAAAGCATTTTTGGTTTTGATCGGAGTTGTACTTTTCGGTTGTCGTGATGATTCTACTGAGTTCAGCTTTACCCCTGCTCCTGAAGAGGAATCACCTCAACCCATTACTTTTGAGGCTCAAATAGGTGAAGTGACTATACAAGGCCTCAAAGAACCAATAATCACAGTCGCCCCTTCACTTTCTGCGACTGAAGACGGTACCTCACTGGTTACAATAGAAACGTTCAAAGGGATACCTTATGCTTACTCGGGCGATAGTAGCGAAGGTGATTTTTTCTTCGGTGCGCCTGACCGTTTTGAACACAGTGTGATGCTGCCTCTAGCACAAGCGGTGACCGAAAATAATTCGTATACAGACTTTGGGAATATATGCCCTCAGTTTGGCTCAACAGAATTGTACTCAGAGACCTGCCTTTACTTGAACGTATGGAGACCTAATAATGCGACTTCAGGTGATTTATTACCTGTGTATGTTTATATCCATAGTGGTTCGTTTGAAACGGGATCTGGACACCTGCCCAATATAATTCCAGATGTCGCCGTTGCACAAAGTACAATGAGTGATAACCCCTTTATCGCTGTTACTTTTAACTACCGTCTTGGTTTATTGGGAAAACGGTGGGTTGAAGATGCAGGTCAAACGAAAGGGGGCAACTTTGCGGTTGGTGATCAAAAGCGAGCTCTAGAGTGGGTTAGCCAACATATCGAAGACTTTGGCGGAGATAGTACAAACGTCACTGTATTTGGGCAAGGTGCTGGTGCGACATCAATTAATGCGCTTCAGCAAACAACCAGTGGAGAGCGCGATCCTGAAGATGATATTGCCGGTAATTTCTTTAGCAGAGCGATTATGCAAAGTTTACCGCTCGGACTTTCATTTGAATCATACGCTGCAGCGAAAGACCAATACGACACTTTAGAAACTGCAATGGCAACGCTGTATCCTGATTTAAGTATTAACCAATTGACGGTTGATCAGATTTTAGAACTACAAAAACAAGTAAAAGCAGAAATAACGGGACGCTTGTTTGGTTTACCTGACCAAACCATCGAAAGTATGGTCAGTGACATCTTGGGCTGGATTGAAGATGGCGATAGCACGGAATCGATTGTGGCGAAGCTTACTTTGAAATACGCATCGGATATTGCAGCAATCGAACCGCGAGCGAAATTACTTCCCTTTTCACCCTACATTGAGTCCCATCGTGAGTGCATAAAGACATTCCTTGGGGTTTGCACAGAATATGAGGAATACCCAGGCTATCACGTAACAAGCCTCGCTCATGAAGCTCCTTTAACCGTCCCTTCTATTATAGGATTTAATAACAATGAAACGGATAGTTATATAGCGGAGTTAAAGTTACTATTCTTGATTAATATAGAATTATTACCGGGTATTAAATTACTTGATGTTGTCCTATTTTTAATAGGAGATAGTGATGATATTCGTTATTTGCCACAAATAGCAGATATACCTGCGTACACGTTAATATCATCAATCCTATATGTAGATCGGTTGACCGACACGCCTTTACGCTTTGATGATTTCTCACCATCGGAAAATCCTACCACTTTAGATGGGGTATCAGAAGAGATAAGAAAGTTTAATCAATTAAATAATCAATTGATATATAAATGTGCTATTCGTGATTACGCAAAAGAAGTCGATCATGACATCACTCCTATCATTTATCATTTTGACTATGTCGCAAGTTTTAATAACCAGCTGATTGAAGACTCTATTTTTGACACAATAGGTAATTTGGCTTGCTTCGGTGGAAAAGCCTGTAACCAAGCTGAAATTCCTTTTGTATTTAATCGATTATATAACCAAAGCGGATCGAAGATAGCGCCTGATGAAGGTGACCTTCTTCTTATGGGAGAAGTATCGAGTTTGTGGTTTAGCGATGAATTATTCAACCCTGAATATCGATACCAAGAAGATACAGATAACATATTGGTGATAGTTAATAATGCCACGGATGATGGTGGCGAAATAAACAAGAATATTACAGCGTGGGATGCTACGATAAATATGGGTATTGATGGTAGCACATCACAAGGTATTTGTGATGCTATTTACTAAGTCGTCTTTTATTACAGTGAGGTAGGAATGATGCTACATATGCTAAATAGAGTTTGTTGGATAGAGATGAAAGTAAATCATCGAAATTTTTTTTTATTTTATTTCGTAGATCTTGGTGCG
>NZ_JBFRNU010000078.1:0-8599 GCF_041471145.1 Vibrio sp. 10N.261.54.A5
ATTTTCCGGATTGGTATAAGCTGCCGCTTTGAAGTATTCAAATGTTCTTTTACCAAACTCAAGACGAAAAAAAGCCCGCTGATTTCTCAGCGGGCTTTTCAATGGTGGTGGAGGGATAGGGATTTGAACCCCATATCCAACACAAGAAATTAAATAAAACCGTTTTATAACAATACCTTAAAGCAAGGTGTTATAGTCACTTAAAACAATTGTATAATGCAATTGACTATATCGTTTATTGTAAGAATGTCAATTAGTTAATCGCTATAGTGAACCTTAGAAAACCATGCTCCCACAAAATCATGATCTTCATACCCTGGAATATTAGCCAATACGCACTCTAAGTTTTTGCAGCTTGACTTTGATAAAGCAAAGCAAACCATTTGAGTCCCACTCTTCCAAATCAACTTGATTAGCTTCTCAAGCCGTTTACTTATCTTGTCAGACTGAATATATCTCGCACACTCCAAATCTCGTCTTAACTTTGGGTCATCTAATGCTTTAATATTGTAGACTTTTCCTAGTTTTTCTAGTCCTAGAGTGGATAAATCAACCACATCGAGAATATACATTTTCTCATCTCGGAAAAAGAAAAGTATCGAAAGGTTAAGGTCAAATGCATGAATTTGGTAAATATGACGATGTGTCGATATTAACTCTTTGATTTGACTTACAAAGTCAGTTTGCAAAATTAAAGGACAGAAGTGTGGTTCAGTGTTCGATAGGACTGAGTAAAACATGCGAAGCTGATTTTCACTGAATTTTCCGAATTTTCGATGAACTATCGTATGTAATTGTTCTCGAAAAACTACTGAAGTACTTAAACTAGTTAGCGAACGTCGTTGTAGAAAGCTATCAACCGCTTTGTTTAAATCTTTACTGGTTACAACTGTCGATGCAAAAGGAGAAATGGGTTGTATGTATGATGTAGTCATTGTTTATTTTCCATTATGTCCCACAACATTTTGAATGTGTGTCGCTCACAAAATCAAAAGTTACAGAACAATGAAAATACTAAACAGATTTTTAAAGGGACACGTATTGTTTCACTTTAGCGACAAAAGTAGGCTCTCCCAGAGCCTTGATTAGGCTATACGACGCACTTAAATACGTCAAGCTATAATGTTACCTTTCTCTTTTAAAACAATTATTTAAGTTATAATAATTCTATTTCTCTTGCTCATAAATCACTTGCACTTCTCGTGTTTATACCTCATGTTGTATTCCGATTTATGATAGCCAACCCAACTGAGTATTGTTATGGACGAATATTTTAACGGATGGTTCAATCGAGAACGCCAAAAACAGCGAGAAAGCATTGTTAATGAAAACCATTTCTTAACTTTATCAGAGTTTAGCTCTTCAGTTGGGCTGTTAGAAAAGCATGTCATACATCATTGTAAGAAATGCGAATTACTTTTTATTAAAGATGAGGCGGGAGGGATATGGCTCCCGACCTGTCAGGTTATTGATGGCACACTAAATGAGTTAATGATGTCGTCAATTAAGCGTATAGCATCAAAGTTTGATGCTATTGATGCGCTTGACTTTATAACCGATAAAAAAAGTGACGGTTTAGTATTACATCATTTTTTAGTGAGTGATTTATCTATTCAGCGTTGTAAAACACCAGAAGACCTTATTAAAATTGGATTAGAATTAGATCGTTTAAGTGTACGATTCCATGGAAGTTTGGTGGATGCGGTGTCACAAAATAATGAAGCAGCGGTTGAAGCTTTCATACAAGATGTACTAACTGGAAGACAGCGCTCAGTCAAGACCACGACCGTTGATATTGATGTGTAATGTTATGACTATTATTCCATTTTCTCTCTGTTAGATGTGAGACAGTTTGTTAATTTGAGATATCAAACTGTCGCTTACACCTTCATTTATTGCACTTAAAAGCGCTTTCCCTGTAAATGCTTTAAGTCTATCGTCTGTCGCAACGTCTCCGCAGATAAACCAAGTCGCATTTAAAGCATTGGCGTGAGCTAACATTAGACGCACGGGATCTCTATCATCAAGCCTAACTTTATAGGTCAAATCAACAAACGCTGCTAATTGATTTTCAGTAAATACAGTATGCTTAATTAACAATTCACGCGTGAATCGTTCTCCAGTCGGGTACAAAAGAAAGCCTACACTGTTTGCTGCATCAGCCAAACGCTGTGCACCTTTTCTATCGGGTGTCACATTTTTCATTAGCAAATCAGTATTGCTTAAAAATGGCTGTAACTCATAAATACGACGAACGTCATCGTTTTGATTTAAATAGTTCGAAGAGTAAAGAAGAGAGCGCGGGTCAAAATATAAAATGTTCATTGGTTCTACCGAAAGTGATTTTATGCTCTATCTATAAGTACACCATAATGCACTTATAGGTCATCTCGATTGAAAGCATGGCTAAAAGTCCATTAAAGTGGACTTTTAGATTTTAAGTGACTGATTAATATTAAAATATATCACACCATACATTCGAGGGATTAACCATCATAGAATTTTCTTTTGGGTGGCACCAACTCTTTGAAAAGCGTTCCCAGTTCCCCTCTCGTTTCTTAGCGATTCTTAGGCGATTTAAGAATTCTTAATTTCATTGGTCTCCTTCACCTACTGAAATAAAGTTCAAGGATTTCAAATTGTTGATTTTCCATGTTCTACGAGATCGTTTTCTAGGCGTTGTTTTTGTTCATGCAGCAAGGCAATTTCGTTTTCAGCTTCTTCTAGGCCCTTCTCCAATAGGCGATGACTCGTAGCCAGTTCGCGGTTTTCTTCTCGTAGAATACTTATTTGATTGTCTGATTCATTCAGTAACTTCTGAGTTGATTTAAAAAGGGTTGAAGTTTCTGTTAACTGCGCTCTGGTCGTTTCATGCAGCTCAGATAAGCCTGATAACTGAGATTGAAGTTGATTGGCTTCATTCATGGAATATTCCAGTTTTACCTGAGTGGCCGTGTGAGCCTTATCTATATCCGATACTGTTCGTCTTAATTCATCCAACGAAATCTGCTGTTGAGCGGCCTTTTCCGTTGTCTTATTGAAAGAGTCAGTTAGTTGACTAATGGTTTGTATCAAATCTGATCTTTCGCTTTTTGAACTTGTTAATCTGACCTCTAAGTTATCGATTTGATCTTCTAGTAGCTCATTACGCTCAACTTGTTTCTGTAGTCGCACTTCAATATCAAGAGTATCTTGCTCAGCCATCGCTTGAGCTTTTACCAATATATCAGATTTAGCATCTAGCTCTCTGATTCGCACTTCCATCAAGGATTCATAATGAATGTGTGCTTTGTCATTAATTCTGATAGTCATATCACGAAGTATTTTCCCAAGCTCTTGTTCATTGAGTGACAGCATATCTTGAAGCTCAACAGGCAACTCAAAAGTCGATGCCACTGCTCTCTGGTCAGGATTAGTATCTACTGTCGATTGTTTTATTTCGGGAAGCCTGCCTTCTCCGATGAGGCGCTCAAGGTCAGTCTGTATAGAAGCAATTTTTCCACGTCCAAGAGCTTCTTTAATGAGCCACCCCGAAGGTTGTCGACCTTCATCGGACAATTGAGTTGCAATGCGTATAACATCTTCATCCGCATAAGATTTTGGTCTAGCCATATGGTTTATACCTTTGTTTTAATTATTATGATGGTTAGTTAGTAAAGTAAGCTGCGTGACTAACTTACTTATTAGGATGATCTGTAACGGTATGGTCATTGTTCGGTGCCACTGCTTCAGGCGCTTTCAGCAAAGCCACCTCATTTACGATTTTATCTGATAGACCTGGTGGTAGGTCTAGCACTGAGTTCAAGACAGAACTCAGGTACTCGCTTTGTTTTTTTAATACGCCTCTGTCTTTAGCATTGATCGCAAGTACCACTTTCTTAAAGATATCAACCAGTTTTGGCACTACGGTTTGTGTTAGCGATTGAGTGAGAATAGTCAGCCTTGATGATTCAGCTTTGAGATCTGACAACTCAAGTTGCATCGTATCTCGCTCAACCTGTAATTGGTTTAGCTGTACTTCTACCAGTGCAGTATCATCTATCAACTGTGATAGTTGTTGCTCGGTTTTTTCATTCTCATCTAACAAATAAACACGTTTCTTTTCTGCCAACTTTATTTTTCCCTGAGTTAGATCTAATTGGTGTGTGTGATAATTATGGCTGCGCTCCAATTTAGGTAATGAAGCCTCTCGATTCATATCTCTTCTTTTTTCAGATCTTCGCTCTGACTCTGGAGCAAGCTTTGCTACCAAGCCTTTATCAACAAATAGGTGCTGATTAGCATAGTCAAATAACATTTTTTGAAAGTAACGACCAAATTTTTGACTCAACTTCCTCGTCAGTTTCCCATCATCAGGTAATAATTTGGTGTCAGGTGCCGTTCGCTTAATATACTCATTGACGACCTTAATCTGAGTCTTTCTCAAGTCATATTTACCTGTCTGGTTGTTTCGACCAGATAAATAGTAGTGCGCATGTGCTCCCGTTTTGACATCCACACTTCGTTCGTCGTCATGCCCGATAACCGCTTTAACCTCGTAATCGGGAAAATATTCCATTAAGAACTGACTAGTAAACGAAACGTACTCTTCTAAGCTAATTACATCCGTTCCAACCCCCCATTGGTGGGGGATTTTAAAAAGACCTTCTTGAACATACAGATTGTTGGCTGGCGGCTTCTGGCATAACTGATTGTGAGCATTCAGATATGTTTCTAACATCTTAATTCGCTGCTTTTTGCGTTGCATTGTTAGCTTTGCAAACGCATCGATACGTGAGTAAGGAACGTACTTATCCATATCCAGTACAGCCTGTAAAAATTGAGCGGCAGCCTGATTTCCTTTTTTAAGCTCACTATCAACTGCTGTCTTTACCTTTTTGCGATACTGACGAAGTTGTGTTTGCAGCTTCGCTTGATTTGCCTTTTTAGGCGACGGCGCAATCTCATACAACAACTCTAGCCGTTGCTCTTCAGACCATTCTTTAAGAGACGATTGTTGACCATTCGTCCAGATCACGTTTTTTTCAAGCAGCTCATGATTCCACTCTAATTGCTTCGATTTCTTTGCCGCAGTGGGTGGTGATATGCGTAATGAATGAGCTAAAGAATGTTCGCACTTTACACGTTCAGCGGGCTTCGAACTAAAGTTGAACCGACGGTGAAACAATCGAATCTCTTTCATGCAATCCTCCTAAGAGGTGCGCATGGTAGAGAGTCAAGAGGCACTTCTCTTGCCCGCAGCTCACGTGCATCTTTTGCGAAGTAAAAGTGTGACGGGAGCGCAGCGGGTTGCCTTGTCGTATCACTTTTGAAGTGAACGACTTTGGCACTGTTAGTGCCATTAATGGCAGTACAACAGCCATTGTTGACAGCGAAAATGGCAACGGTGGCATCGATAATGCCATTGGTGGCAGTGCTTAGAATCATTTCGCACCACCAAGTGTAGCCTTAAGAACCGCTAGCAACTCAGGATTAGACTCTAATTTAGCAACCAGATCCGCTGTTTCAACCGATATCGCAGAAGAAGATGGAGCCGTTACAGGTGCTTGTCCAAAGGCTTCGGCTAAGTTATCGGCTGCCAAACGAGCACAATCTGGAGCATCAGAGGCAATCCAACGCCCATAATGCTTATCAACCATATGAGTACCTGAATGCCCCATCTGAGCAGCAATCCACTCTTTCGATATACCCGCAGTTAAATTTTGTGAAGCAAAGGTATGCCGTAATTGACCAACTCCACGGTGATTAACCTCTGCTTGCAGCAGAAAAGCATCGAAGAAATCTTTGGCAAACTGTGCTGCATGTAAAAATGGCTTACTGGTCTTACTGTTATAAAAAACGAACTGCACAGACTCTTTTTTGAGCGTTTTGTTATCTTCTTGCCTAACCGATATTTTCCTTAGCTTCTTCTTGCCAGTAAGTTGCAACTGCTGTTTCAAGAGGTCAATAGCAAGTTGGTTAAGCTCAACGGTTCGCATTGACCCCTCAGTCTTGGGCACTTTGTATTCTTGAAGAACTTTGGCTCTACGAACGTACATTTCCTTACGTTGCCAAATGATATCATCCCAGCTGAGCGCAAGTAATTCACTGATCCTCAAACCTGTGAGAGCATTAAATAAGCACGCATTTTTCCCACTTTGACACGATACATCAGTATCATGGAGCTTTTTCAGCTCTGCTTTTGTAAACGGTGCAGGTTCGGATGTTGTAACTTTCAGATTTTGAATACCCGTCATAGGGTTTCGTTCGAGCGCACCGTCCAGCTCCGCAAAACGAAAAACCGCTCTTAGGATGATCAGGAACTCATTGATGCTTTTGTTTTTATAATGCTTATGCAAACCATCAATAACGGCAAGGATGTCGCTGTGTGTAACACTCGCAATCTTTCTATGACCAATGCGCTTTGATAGCTTTAAGGCTTTACTCTTCTCTGATCGAAGAGTCGATGGGGCAACGCGGTTTACGCGACTTGCAATGTATTGCTCTATATAGTTTTTTACTTTTTTCTCTTGTTGATTCACGTCTCAATCTTATGGCAGCTTTGGCTGCTCTGCTGTCTTGTGAACAAACTACAAGAGTTCTTTAGCATGATCAAATATGAAAAAGCCAATAATATTAGTTACTTATTATGAAAAATCACGATTACAATGATTATCAACAGGTTAGAAAGTTAAATTTTTTTGAAAAATTTCCATATGAAACTCACACACTAAACTTTCCCCACCCAAACATCTTACGTTGGCATATTGATTCGAATAGGTGTGATATTCACTTCACATGATGCATCTCATTGGTGCGGCTGTAACTATCTAGTGATAATCAAGGCTTGTGTCTCATATTGCTGTATGTGGGTAGAACGCAAGAAAACTGATTGGGGTTCATCACTATTGTTCACCTTGTGTCGATGGCATAACTATAAAGAAACCAGATCATCCTACGACAATTACCGCACCTCATAACTCAGAAGTGCCCCATAACAAGCTAGAGCAGGAATGAGGCTATATTAAAGGTTTGTAATTTGACTTACTTTTCTTTATGCCTAGAGTTCTGACTATGTGGCCAAATTTACTAATCCACAACACATATACTTATGAAAATACACGGCCATTAAAAGAGAGTATCAGTAGATACTCTCTTCAGATTGATCTTACCTCTCTGAAGGGTGAGTCCAGTCAAAAGCCTTTAATGGGGCATCAACTGGTGTATGAGATAATGCATTGGTGAAATTTGAAATAAGTTTGCAAGCTAGGCCTGTCAACACTTCAAGCGCATGCCGCTCTGTGTATCCTACCGTTAGAAAGTTCTGCAACTTTTCATCACCTATATGACCACGATTATCTAGTAGCTCTTTAGTAAAGACATGCAACGCTTGTAGTTTGACATCAGGTAACTCATTTCCTTCCCGTAGTGCTTCAATAATGCTTTCTGGCATATTAGCTGATTTCATGATCCACGTATGACCAGGAACGCAATAGTGACAGTTGTTTTCAAAGTTTGATGTCATCAGAACCACTTGAGCTTCGAGTGGACTGAATAGTGTACTTTGCGTGAATAACTCATAAGTCTTCAAATAAGCTTGATAAGTTGCAGGAGCATCTGCTAGCACTTTATGTAAATTTGGAATTAAACCAAGTGATTTTTTAGATTGCTCCATCATTTGCTTTGATGCTTCTGGTGCTGTTTCAATATTGTGGTAGTTAAACATAATAATTCTCTCGGTTTATTATTTATTAATGGTGAAAACGTTGCGTAAGGCTTGAGTTAATCGTTCTTCGCTTGCTCTTAGTCGATAGTCTTCAGATTGATCTATCCATTGGATGACACCATGTTCATCAATTAAGATCGATGTTGGGATAGACATTGATTTGTATTCAAATGAAGTAGGAAATGGCAGCCCTAATACTGTTTTTGTTTTAGACGAGTCAGCCCCTAAAGCCTTGTGGTGTTCAACGCCGTATTGTTTAACTACTTTGAGTTCTGGGTCTGACAAAAGAAGAAGATCTAAACTATCTCGTTCGATGTGCATTTTTGCTTGTTCTGCCGTATCTCCCGACAACGCAACGACCTTAACTCCATATCGATCCAGAGTCGGTTTCATATCGTTAAACATTTTTAATTCAGCACTACAGTATGGACACCAAGCACCTCGGTAAAACTTAAGTAGAACACGTTGATTTTTTAGGTCATCAGTCGAATAAATCTCGTTGTCATATGTGGTTGATTCGAATTGTGGGAACTTATCTCCAATTGCAACCTCAATATCACCTAGAGGAGTATCTTTTTGACTGAATACCCAAATGAATTTACCACCAAGAAATATGGAAAAGCTGGACATTAAGACAACGAAAACAAAGCTCCAATGCATATTTATAATCCCACTGATAATTGCACCTAGCCCCAAAAGGACACCTGCGGCAAGTGCTAGCATAAGGATGATAGGATTTTTGGGCGGCTTGTTCTTTTTTACTTTTAGAAAGTAATGCAAACTTCCAATCACCGTTGTGGAAAATCCAAGTAGTGATAGTGCTATAGCTGAATACATCGTTTGTTCCTCATTGTTTTGCCTAATTGTTTTGCCTAATTGTACTAGTTAGTACAT
>NZ_JBFRNU010000079.1:0-8278 GCF_041471145.1 Vibrio sp. 10N.261.54.A5
GATGAACCACAAAAAAGCCTTCATTAACTTCGTGCTTACGTACAACGGCAAACAACACCTCCCAAAAACCACCGACCACAAACACCGTGGCATAAACGGGTAGAAAATAGAGTGCACCAAGCAACATCTGACTTGCCCAGCCACTTGCCATCAATGACTGCGCATCACCAAATGCCCACGACAGACGCCAGCTACTCTCGATAACCGAGGCAAGTTCATTTAATTGATAACTGGAGGTTAGTGCGAGGACGCTTTGGTGTCCGACGTTATACATCCCCCAGAACATTGCCGGGAAGGTCGCCAACCACACCAGAATCATGATGCGCTTTAGGTCAATGCTGTCACGAACATGGGTTATGCCGCGATTTACGTTGCCGGGTGTATAAAATATTGTCGCGAAAGCCTCATACACTGGGTAGAGCTTTTCGTACTTCCCTCCGGCTTCAAAGCGTGGAGCCACGTCTTCTAATCGTTTTTTTAAACTCATAATCTCAATCACCTTATTGCTTGAGTTATGGTTTTCTACGCATCAACCGTGCTATTTGAACAATTTTTAGCGATTTTTAATCAAATTCGTCTTGAAGAACGAGAGTCTATAAGTCAAACCTATGTTGAAAAAGAAGGGTGTATAAACAACAAAGCCCCAGCAATGGCTGAGGCTTATTTGGTTTGGTAACGGTCGTCGTTACTTAACGCACATCACATTAAGCAATGAAGAACCTTTCAATTGGTTGACGTTACCGTTGGTAAACAGACCTTTCTTATCTGCGCCCCAATAAGGGAGATGCATTGGCCAGTTCTGTTTTTCCATAACCTTTGAGTTCAAGATGCTCTGCCATTGCTTTTCACTCATCAGCTTCATGTTGACCTGATTACACACCAATTCAGCGCTATCGTAATCTAGGCGGCTCCAAGGCTTACCTTGCTCCATGTAGAACTGTTGTTGATGGTCTAGAAGGTAAGGGATCGCATACTGGCTACCCGCAACGTCTGCTTTCACGCGAATCTCGATCTCTAGATCATTGTCTGAGCTCGCGTTGCCGCTTGGTAGCGTCTGAATAGCTGCCGCACTCGTTACCGCCGCCGCTTGCTTAGCAGCCACAGGTTTCGGGGCAGGCTTAGCTTCTACTTTTGCAGTAGCCTTGGGCTTAACCGCTTTTGGCTCTGCTGATTTTGCCACAATAGGCTGTGATGAGGTTTTCGACTTATCAACCATTCGAATAAAGGCTTCACCGTAACCAGGAACCTTACGTACCTGAGTTAGGTCTTTTCTCGCATCAGAAAAGGTAGAGTAAGGTCCGATTAAGCAACGGTAGTCTCCGCCTTCCGGCTTCATCCAAACGTTGGTCGAGATCTTCTCATACAGAGGCTTTGCTCTGCTCAGTGACAGAGGCTTGTTCAGCAGGCCACATTGAACCCAAAACAGTTCGTTATCTGAATGACGTTTTGGTGCTTTACTGCCCCACACGCCCTTACCGATCGGACATGATTGCTCTAGCTGTGGTAATTGGTTGGTGCTTGCCTGAGTTGCATCACATAGAACCGACTCTGCATTCACTTGGCTCGATACCAAAAGAGATGCAGCGATAAGTCCCATACGATAATTTCTCGTCACAGCACGACATACAGCATTCATTGTCAATTTCATAACCACCACTTAAACCCTTGCGGGCTAATTATTACCGAATCTATGTCGATAAAACATGAATTCCATTTTAACTATTATTGACACTGTCAATAATACTAAGTTCCAGATCCATTAAGCAAAAAAAGAGCCGTAATTGCTTACGGCTCTTAATTTAGTGACTTTTTTTACTAAAAATCAAACCGGGCTATCACCCTTTATAAATTTTCGGGTTAAACACGTCACGTAACCAGTCGCCTAATAGGTTAATAACGAGAACCAATGTTACCAAAAGCACACCTGGGAATGCTGTGATCCACCATGCTCCTGAGAAAATGTAGTTAAAACCAGTACTGATCAGGGCACCGAGTGACGGTTGGTCTACCGGAAGACCTAAACCGAGGAAAGAAAGTGCCGCTTCTGACATGATGGCATTTGCCACCTGTACCGTAGAGATAACCAAAATAGGTGATAAACAGTTAGGCAGAATATGGCGGAACATGATGCGAGGCGCTCTAAAGCCCATCACACGTGCCGCTTCTACGTACTCTTTCTTCTTCTCTGCCAATACCGATGCACGAATCGTACGAGCATACTGCGGCCATTCAGCAATACCGATGATCACCACCAGCATAACAACCGCATATTGCGCGTAGAAGTCACTACCGAAACTCGCCTTGAAGATGGCCGAGACAATGATCGCAACCATCATGGTTGAGAACGAAAGCTGAACATCGGCAAAACGCATCAGGAAGCTATCAATACGACCACCGAAGTAACCTGCAGACAAGCCAATGATGATACCGAGAGTCAGCTGAAGACCTACCGCTAGGAAACCGATCGTCAATGACAGACGCGAGCCGTAAAGCATCGTAGATAAGATGTCACGACCCTGCTCATCAGTACCCAGTAGGAAGCGTTCTTCGCCGTCTTCCATCCAAGATGGTGGCAACTCAGAATCCATGATGTCGATAGACGTCACGTCATACGGGTCTGTTGGCGCTAGAATCGGTGCCGCTAATGCCATAACAAGGAAAGCTGCAAAGATAGCGAAGCTCACCATTGCCACTTTGTCACGTAAGAAGTAGTACAGAATGTCTGACTGCTTGAATCGCTCCCAACGAGATGGAGCTGTTGTTGTTTGTTCCATGATTATGCTCCTTTCCCTGTGATGTTCACTGTTGGGTTAATGATGCCGTATAGCAGGTCAACAATGGTGTTAGTTACTACGAAGATCAGGCCAACGAAGATAACGTATGCGGTAATCAGTGGTGTATCCACTCGGTTAATCGCTTCAAGGAATAGGAAGCCGGTACCCGGCCACTGGAATACAGTTTCAGTAAGAATGGTGTAAGCCACCATAGTACCGATTTGAACACCGCCTACCGTTAGTACTGGCAGCATTGTGTTTTTCAAAGCGTGTTGGTAGTAAATCTTGTTCAGCGCTAGACCTTTTGCTTTACCAAACTTGATATATTCAGAGCTAAGAACCTCGAGCATTTCAGAACGTACTAGACGAATGAATAGCGGCAGCATGATAGATGCCAGAGCAATACTCGGCAGCACTAAGTGCGCAAGACCATCGAGCGTTAAGAAGCCAGACTCCCAACCAAACCAGTTTGCGGTATCACCACGTCCGAATGACGGCAGCCAACCGAGTTCAATAGAGAACACATACATCAGCATGATTGCGGTTAAGAAAACAGGTACCGAGATACCGATACTACTGCCCGCCATCACCAGTTTGGTGAAGAAGCTTTTTGGGTGTATTGCAGAATAAACGCCGAGTGGAATCGACAGACAAACGATGATCAAAGAAGCGCCAAACACAAGTTCAAGCGTCGCGACCAATTTGTCTAAGATTACGTCCACAGCAGGGCGTTTAAAGAAATATGAAGTACCAAGATCACCTTGTAGAGCTGCGCCCACAAAGCGAGTGTATTTTGTAATGAAGGGATCATTTAAGCCGAGTTCATCACGCAGCGCTTGACGCTCCGATTCTGAAACAGATTGACCGACTAACTCACGCAACGGGTCGCCCAGGTTATCCTGAATGGCAAACGCCACCAAACTGATCACAAACATCACTATCAGTGCCTGAAACAGGCGCTTGACCAGAAACGTAACCATTCCTTGCCCCTTATCTATCCATGACTATCTAGTCGAAATCCGCGACTAGATAACAAAATTCAGTCTTAAAAAAGGTATTTAGCCAGACTGAAGGAAGACCAAATACCGAAACTTAAATCTATTTCTTAATAATTTGAGAGCCTGAAAAGCTTCAGGCTCTCGATTCTAGCAAGCTAGATTATTTTACAACTAGGTCGCCGAAGTAAGGCATAACCATTGGGTTTACTACGTCTGCTGCACCTACATTAGACTTCGCGCCCCACGCTTCACTTTGCCAGTGTAGCGGTACGAATGCTGCGTCGTTGTAAAGTGTTGCTTCAACGCCTTTCAGCATTTCAGAACGCTTAACTGGGTCAGTTTCAGTGTTAGAAGCTTCTACGATCGCATCCATTTCTGGGTTTGAGTAACCAGAACAGTTGTATTGACCACGGCCAGTTTCTTCGTTACGAGTCATAGTTAGGAACTCGTTGAAGTTAGCTGAATCTTCTGTATCTGAGTGCCAGCCGATCATCATCATATCTGCTGAACATAGGTCAAACTCAGGCCAGTACTGTGCTTTAGGCATAGTCTTAAGATCAACTTTGATACCAATCTTAGATAGCATTGCCGCAGACGCTTGCGCTACTTTCGCATCGTTCACGTAACGGTTGTTTGGTGCCATCATAGTTAGCGTAAAGCCATCTTCGTAGCCCGCTTCTTTCATCAGCTCTTTCGCTTTTTTCAGATCGTAACGAGGAACTAGGTCTTCGTTGTGACCCGCGTAGCCTGTTGGGCTTTGCTGACCAGCTGCTGTTGCGAAGCCTTTCATGATCTTCTTAACGATACCTTCGTTGTTGATTGCGTGAACAATCGCCTGACGAACGCGAACATCTTTAAGTGCTTCGTTGCTGTTTTGGTTCATTTGGAACGTGATGATACGAGTACCAGGTAGCGTCACTAGATCGATGTTCTTAGCGTTTTTAACACGCTTGTGATCGTTTGGTGCTACTGGGTGAATCATATCAACGTCGCCAGAAAGAAGTGCTGCAACACGTGTCGCGTCTTCTTTGATTGGCACAAGTGTTAGCTTGTCTACGTTGCCTTCAGTTTCTGTGTCCCAGTAATCGTTGAAACGCTCGAACGTTACTTTAACGCCTTGCTCACGCTGCGTTACGATGAATGGACCAGTACCTGAAACGTTAGTCGAAGCAAACGAGTTACCGTGCTTAACTAGCTCAGACTTGTCTTTACCTTCCGCTGTTTGGCCAGAGTAGAACTTGCTGTCCATTGGGAAGATGTAAGTTGCTGTTTGTAGTACTAGTGGGTAAGCCGCTTTTGATACTAGCTCAACTGTGTAGTCATCCACTTTTACCATTTTTTCGTATGGCGTGAAGATAGACTTAAAGTCTGGAGAAGCTTGTAGACGTTCAAAAGTCCACACAACATCATCAGCAGTCAGTTCGTTACCAGAGTGGAATTTCACACCTTTACGTAGGTTGAAGCGGAAAGTCGTTTCATCAACACGCTCCCAGCTAGATGCTAGGCGGCCTTCAAAATCCATCTCTTGAGTGAAACGTACTAGAGGGTCAAACACCATGTGAGACATTTGCAGTGTGCCACCAGACAGCTGCTCGTGCGGGTCAAGTGATACTGGGTCAGCTGCGTAGCCAACGGTAATATCTGCTGCTGCTGCACTAAAGCTTAGGCCAGCTGCCATTAAAGCTACTGCTAATTTGCTTTTCATGGTTTTCATTGCATAACTCCTTCATGCGGGAATCCAGATCCCTAGTTGTTGTATTTGCGTCTGTTTATTGTTGTTAGCAAGCTAAACTCCAGCCTGCTGATTTTTATACCGCGGCTTGTGCCACTGCTTTTTCTTCTCTTAAGCCTGTAAATTCAGGCATTAAAGAAATCAGTTGTTTGCTGTATTCATGCTGAGGCGATTGGAACAGCTGCTCCGTTGGCGCAACCTCCAATAATGTCCCCATCTGCATCACACCAACACGGTCACACATTTGGCGAATAACCGGTAGATCGTGACTGATGAACAGCATGGTTAGGTTTAGCTCGTCTTGTAAGTCTTTTAGTAGGTTAAGAATCTGAGCCTGTACCGACACGTCCAGTGCCGATGTTGGTTCATCACAAATCAAAAGACGTGGGCGAGTCGCCAAAGCGCGAGCGATAGAAATACGCTGACGTTGACCACCTGAGAATTCGTGTGGGTACTTCACCCCAGCCATTTTGCCTAAACCCACGTGCTCTAGCAGGTCGTTCACGATCTGACGAGTTTCATTTTCGTTGCGAGTAAGCTTATGGAATCGGATAGGTTCAGCAATGATGTCGAATATCTTCATTCGAGGGTTCATTGATGTGTAAGGGTTTTGGAAAACCATCTGCATTTGACGACGCATAGGGCGACGTTCTTTTTCAGATTTCAGACCAGTAAGATCAACGCCTTCAAACGTTACCTTGCCTGAGTTTGGTGCGTACAAGCCAGCAATCACACGAGCAATCGTTGATTTACCTGAACCTGATTCACCTACTAAACCAAACGTCTCACCTTCATGCACTTCAAAGCTCACGTTGTTTGATGCTTGAACGTACTCACGACGGCTCTCAAAGAAAGAATCTTTGGTAGTAAAGCGTAAGTTTACGTTCTCAACGTTCAACAGAGGGCCAGTGTAATCACGGTGATCTTGGCTTTGACCTAACCAGTGGTTCTTCACATCCAATGGTTCCATCTCTTGTGCTTCTTCGATGTAGCTAACAAGAGGGAAACGATCGAGTTTGCGATCCGAACGAGGAACCGCAGAGATAAGACTGTGTGTATATGGGTGCTCAGGAGTACCCAGAACTTTCGCTGTTGGGCCAAACTCAACTAAGTCACCACGATACATAACGGCTACGCGGTCGGTAACGTTAGATACCACGCCCATGTCGTGCGTGACCAACATGCAACCTACGTTCTTCTTAATACATAGGTCGCGAATCAAACCCAAGATCTGGTCTTGGATAGAAACATCCAGTGCTGTTGTTGGTTCATCTGCGATGATTAGGTCAGGTTCACCTGCCAATGCGATCGCGATAACCACACGCTGACGCATACCGCCAGAGAATTGGTGAGGGTACTGCTTTAAACGGTTTTCTGGTTGTGGGATACCCACTTGGTTCATCAAGTCTAATGAGCGCTGGTAGGCTTCTTGATCCGAAACCTTCATGTTGGCATGAATCGTCTCTTTTAACTGCTGTTCTACTGTGAATAGAGGGTTAAGAGAAGTCATTGGGTCTTGGAAGATAAAACCAATCTTTGAGCCGCGAACAGAACGCATCTGTTCAGGAGATAAACCAGAGACTTTTTCGCCATCCAGAAATACCTCGCCGCTAGCAATGCGGCCAGGAGGGCTCAGCAAATCGATCACAGCATTACCTACTGTTGATTTACCTGCACCAGACTCGCCTACAACACCAACAATCTCACCACGTTCAATGTTGAACGAAAGTGATTTAACTGCGGCGTGAACTCCATGACGAGATGGGTATTCGATACGAAGATTTTTTACTTCTAAAAGTGACATTACCAGACCTCTACTGCTTTGGCAGCTTTCTGCCCTGTCTGCAAAATTGAATCCATTCTTACCAGAATATTGTTCTGATATTTTATACGGTTGACAATTTGGCAAATAATTCACAGAAAAGCAACAAAAATAGGATAAAAAGTCGACATTAAACGCTTAGCAAGCAAAAGTGCCACATAACTATTCACCAAAAGAGCATATAGTAAGAAAAATCAACATTATATTATCGGCAAGAAATACTCACAAACTCCTTACCACTACTTACTTGTAGAGTTAAAGCCGTGCTTCAAAGCAGATCTCACTACCAGTCACTAAAAACAAATAATTATTCCAAAAAACAATTAACACTATAGAAACAAACGCTAATTTTGTTAATTTGAACAAATAAAACAACCAGATAAACGTTAATTAGCCATACATTTAACCATCTGTATTATTTTGGTAAATACAAAACAGACAAACGAAAGGCCTAATAAATCAGAGGAGTTTTTGAACGACCAAATGCGTACAAAGCTGTCAAATTCAGGCCTTAGTGAGCAAATTTAGGGTCAGGTTTCACTTTTCATAAAAGTCTTTAGACCAAACCCATTAATATGTCGAATTATTGAGCACTCCATTTATATAAAATTAGATATAGAACTGTACATTTGATAAAGAAAGCAACTCTGTAGCAGCACCATTATCAAGCAGATCGTTAGGAATCTTTCTTATATAAGAAGGGGGGAGACAGAGGCGACACCAGACAAGGTGCCGAAGCAGGTAAGATCTCAACATTCAAAATCGATAAAAACTAAAACGACAGATGTAAAAAAGCTCCAATCTTTCGACTGAGGCTTCTTAAGTGATCGGTGAAGAGGCATTCTTTGAACATCAGGTGAACCCCCACTCTGTTCAAGTTATCTAAATTTCAGATGTAAAAAAGCCCTAGTCTTTCGACTAGGGCTTCTTAAGGTGGTCGGTGAAGAGGGAT
>NZ_JBFRNU010000080.1:0-8946 GCF_041471145.1 Vibrio sp. 10N.261.54.A5
GTAAAACACCATCTTAATGCTGACGCCAATCAACATTACAAAATTTGGAGCGATACATCGGGTTCGAACCGATGACCTCAACCTTGGCAAGGTTGCGCTCTACCAACTGAGCTAGTATCGCATTTTCATTCAAATTCTTTCTAGAAGAAAGAGAGAATGGAGGCGCCTCCCGGAGTCGAACCGAGGTCCACGGATTTGCAATCCGCTGCATAGCCACTCTGCCAAGGCGCCTTAGTAACTCCAATCGAATCGCTCATTGCCATCCTCTTGGGTACGGGATGCATTCTACGGATTCAGACGATTGAGTCAATATTATTTTTGTATTTTTAATTCGTTTGAATAGATTTCATACGAAACAGGCCAAATAGCTGACTTTATGTTCAAAACACACTGTGAGCGGGTTATTCAAAGGAGATCTATATCACATTAGATATCCACTATTGATAACTTAACCTTAGGTTAAAGATCAAAAAAGCGAGCCTCAGCTCGCTTCTTCATCAATGATGTTTTTCGTCTAACAAATCGTCTTTGGCAGCCATCAAGTATTGTGCCATTGACCAATAAGTAAGAACGGTGGCGACATACAGTGCAATGTAACCTACCCACACCATCCAGTCGTCGTATCTCCAGATAAGTACCCAAAGAGCGAACATCTGAGAAACCGTTTTGACTTTACCAACCCAAGATACCGCAACACTTGCGCGTTTACCGATTTCAGCCATCCATTCACGAAGCGCTGAAATGATGATCTCACGAGCAATCATGGTCACGGCTGGAATAGTTATCCAAATAGAGTGGTAATGCTCTGTAATCAGGATAAGAGCCGTAGCGACCAACACTTTGTCAGCCACAGGGTCAATGAAGGCACCGAAGCGAGACGTTTGCCCTAACTTACGAGCTAGCATGCCATCTAGCCAATCAGTGAAACCGGCTACCCAAAACACCATCGCAGCAGCGAAAGGAGCCCATTGATAAGGTAGATAGAAAACGACAACGAATACTGGGATCAAAAATAGTCTCAGTAAGGACAAAATGTTAGGTATATTCAAACGCATATTATTGGGCTCTTATTAATTGCGCTTTAATGGTGCGGGATTTTTACTATTGTTTCAATGCTTGATAAATGTTTTCTGCCAAAGAATGACTAATGCCCGGCACTTTGGCTATTTCTTCGACAGTTGCACGCTTAAGTTCTTGTAAGCCACCCATATATTTCAGCAAAGCTTGACGACGTTTAGGTCCTACCCCTTCAATTCCTTCCAAAGCACTGGTTCTGCGCGTTTTACCACGTTTCGCCCTGTGCCCTGCAATCGCATGATTATGGCTCTCATCACGAATGTGCTGGATAAGATGCAGCGCTGGTGCATCGCTAGGTAAATTAAACTCTTCACCTTCAAGGGTTACCAAAGTTTCTAAACCCGGTTTACGCGTCACGCCTTTCGCAATACCCATCATTCTTGGTCTAAACGGCCAATCACCCCAATATTGAGAAATGATCTCATGAGCGCGGTTTAGCTGACCTTTACCACCATCGATAAAGATGATGTCTGGGATCTTGTCGACATCGAGTTGCTTCGAATAACGTCTCTCAAGCGCCTGAGCCATCGCTGCATAATCATCGCCACCTGTAATGCCGGTGATGTTGTAACGACGGTACTCTGGTTTAACCGGGCCTTCTTGATTGAACACCACACACGACGCAATCGTGCTTTCACCCATGGTATGACTGATATCAAAACATTCCATGCGCTTGATAGCATCCATCGACAGCACTTCTTGGAGCTCTTTGAAGCGCTGATTAATCGTCATCTTGTGATTAATCTTGGTGGTAATAGCCGTCAATGCATTGGTATTAGACAATTTAAGGTAACGACCTCGAGTACCTGAAGGGTTGGTATTGAAGTGAATCTTACGACCCGCTACTTCACACAAGGCTTCTTGAATCGGTGTGACATCTTCCATCAAATCGGCATTGAGAATCAAACGGGTTGGGATGGTTCTCGCTTCACTATGCGCAAGATAGTATTGGCTTAAAAAGCTCGAAAAGACCTCTTCTCGCACCGTATTGTTGGGAATTTTAGGGAAATGGCTTCTACTGCCTAAAACCTTGCCTTGGCGAATCATCAAGATATGAATACACGCTACGCCATTCTCTTGAGCAAATCCCAACACGTCCATATCTTCCATTGAATCGTCAGATACGTATTGTTGTTCTTGCACACGTCGAATCGCTTGGATTTGATCACGGAAAGCGGCAGCTTGTTCAAAACGAAGCTCACGGCTTGCCTTGTCCATTTTGTCGATGAGCGTCTCAAGGACTAATTTGTCTTTCCCTTGCAGGAACAGACGAACGTAGTCGATAAGTTCACTGTACTCTTCATCAGAGATGATTGAGCTAACACATGGCGCAGCACAACGACCAATCTGATACATCAAACACGGGCGCGTTCTATTGGCATAAACCGTATCTTCACACTGGCGGGCAGGGAAAATCTTTTGGATTAGGTGTAGCGTCTCACGCACAGCGCCGGAATCAGGGTAAGGACCAAAGTATTCGCCCTTTTTCTTCTTAGCACCACGGTGCATCGACAAACGAGGATGCTTGTGACCGCTAATAAAAATATAAGGGTACGACTTATCATCACGCAAAAGTACGTTGTATTTAGGCAAGTACTGCTTGATGTAGTTGTGCTCAAGAATGAGCGCTTCTGTTTCCGTGTGCGTTACAGTGACATCGATCTTGTCAATATTACTAACTAGAGCGCGTGTTTTTTCACTGTCGACTTTTTTACGGAAATAACTGGAAAGGCGTTTTTTGAGGTTCTTAGCTTTACCGACGTAAATAACGGCAGCCTCGGCGTTATACATTCGATAAACGCCGGGCTGCTCTGTTACTGTCTTGAGGAATGAGACTGAGTCAAACAAGTTGGTCACTATACGATCTCAGTGTTAAAGGGTCTCAGTGTCTAACATTCCATGTCTAATCGCTAAATGCGTCAGCTCTACATCGCCACTGATATCCAGCTTACTGAACAAGCGGTAGCGGTAACTGTTGACTGTTTTAGGACTTAGATTGAGTTGTTCTGAAATATCCGTCACTTTCTGACCTTTGGTAATCATCATCATGATTTGAAGTTCACGTTCAGATAAGTCTGCGAATGGATTTTCAGACGCAGGCGAGAATTGGCTCAAAGCCATCTGCTGCGCAATTTCTGGTGAAATGTATCGTTGGCCACTATTAACCACTCGAATTGCATTTACCATTTCATCCGGACCTGCCCCTTTAGTAAGGTAACCAGCAGCTCCAGCTTGCATCACTTTAGTTGGAAACGGATTTTCCGTATGAACAGTTAGAACGATGATTTTAACATCAGGGTTGAAACGCAAGATCTTCTTGGTTGCTTCTAAGCCACCAATACCAGGCATATTCATATCCATCAAAATAACGTCAGTATTGTTAGTACGACACCATTTTGCAGCATCTTCACCGCTTTCAGCTTCCCCTGCTACGTTCATTCCACGGACGTCTTCAATAATACGTCGTATCCCTGTGCGAACCAGCTCGTGATCATCTACAAGGAAAACATTTATCAAACTTGTATCTCCACACTATTAATTGGCTCTGCAACCACTGTGTCATTTCATCTGTTTGAAACAATTGAACAAAGGAACAGTGGATCGCAGCATTGAGTACATCTTAACTTAATTACTAAAAAAAAGCTCTGTTGAATATGTGCTGAAACACGAACTTTAGCAAGTACTTATTAACAAATAAGCTAACTAAAACAACAAGCTTTTTCTAAAAATCAACCAGTTAAAACAACACCCAATAAAATTACATAAGATAAAGATATTTTCAATACCATTGAATAACCATTCGCGACAATTTCACTTATTTGCTTATAGAGTCCCGTTATTTGCCTCTACTAACTAGAATTTAGTTAGTATTTTTACTGCCTTTTGTGCGCAGAAGGTCGCTAGATGGTAGTATTCGATTCCCCATTTCAATAGGTTACTACATTGGATATTCAGCAAGGCTTTGTACTCACAAGACAAGCAAGAGATTTTTCAGGGCGCACACAAATCGACTTGTGGTTAAGCACCCCTCAAGGCCCTACTCTGCTGACGATTCAAAATGAAAAACCGGTATTTTTTGTCGCTCAATCTGACGTTGAGGCATGTCAGGCAATCGCAGCGAAAGAGTCGATCGATTGCCAATTTAAGCCTCTAGAATTAGCCACATTCGAGCAAACACCTCTCGCCGCGTGTTACACCTCACTGTCGAGAAGCAGCTTTGGTTTAGCGCAAGCCTTTCACAACGAAGAAATCCAAACCTTTGAAAGCGATATTCGACTCGCCGATCGATTCTTGATGGAACGTTTTATCAAGGGAAGTATTGAGTTCACCGGATCTGCTGTGCAAAAAAATCAGCATCGTCGAGTCTCAAACGCAAAATGCCGAGCAGGTGATTACTTACCCAGTCTATCTGTGGTCTCGCTTGATATTGAGTGTTCGGAAAAAGGCGTGCTTTATTCAATTGGCCTAGACAGCCCGATGGACAGCCGAGTAATCATGGTCGGCGAAGCACAACAAGCTGAAACCAATATCCAATGGGTTGCCAACGAGAAAGCGCTACTTGAAGCCATGATAGCTTGGTTCTCTGAATTTGATCCTGACATCATCATTGGCTGGAATGTTATCGACTTCGATTTTAGGCTGCTGCACAAACGTTCAGAATGGAACGAAGTGAAGCTCAACATCGGCAGAGACAACCAACCGAGCTTTTTCCGCAGTTCTGCTCAAAATCAGCAAGGTTTTATCACGATTCCGGGGCGCGTTGTCTTGGATGGTATTGATATGCTCAAGACAGCGACCTACCACTTCCGTTCTTGGTCTCTTGAGTCGGTATCGCAAGAGCTGCTTGGGGAAGGCAAAGACATCCATAACGTTCATGACCGTATGGATGAGATAAACCGAATGTTTAAGTTCGATAAACCCTCACTCGCTAAGTACAACCTTCAAGACTGCGTACTGGTAAACAGCATCTTCGAGCACACTCACCTACTCGACTTCGCGATTGAGCGCTCTCGATTAACCGGTGTTGAGCTGGATCGCGTTGGTGGCTCTGTTGCGGCCTTTACTAACTTATATCTGCCTCAAATCCACAGAGCGGGTTATGTCGCACCGAACTTAGAGCCAGAGAATTGGATTGCGAGCCCCGGCGGTTATGTGATGGATTCAATTCCCAATCTGTACGACTCGGTTTTGGTACTCGATTTTAAGAGCCTGTATCCATCGATCATTCGCTCGTTTCTGATTGACCCTATGGGACTAATTGAAGGGTTGAAGCTTGAACTAGGCCCAGCAGAAAACCAAGCCGTTGATGGCTTTCGAGGTGGGCAATTCCACCGCTCTAAACACTTCTTGCCCGAGATGATCGAAAACCTTTGGGCTGCACGTGATGTGGCGAAGAAGAACAACGAGAAAGCGTTCTCTCAGGCGATTAAGATCATCATGAACTCATTCTATGGTGTGTTAGGTTCGTCTGGTTGTCGTTTCTTCGATACCCGGTTAGCGTCTTCAATTACCATGCGTGGACATGAGATCATGAAGCAAACCAAGGTTCTGATCGAAGACAAAGGCTATCAAGTGATTTACGGCGATACCGATTCAACCTTCGTGTCTCTGAACGGCAGTTATGATCAGCAAAAAGCAGACGAGATCGGGAACACACTGGTCGCTTACATCAACGATTGGTGGACGAATCACTTAAAAGAGACCCACAACCTAACCTCAATACTCGAATTGGAATACGAGACTCACTATCGCAAGTTTCTAATGCCGACCATTAGAGGTTCAGAAACCGGCTCGAAGAAACGTTATGCCGGATTAATCACTCAAGGCGGTAAAGAAAAGATCATATTTAAAGGGCTTGAGAGTGCACGCACCGATTGGACACCTCTCGCACAGCAATTCCAACAAACCTTGTATGAGATGGTGTTTCACGATCAAGATCCAACCGACTACGTCAGACAGTTTGTTGATGAAACCTCTGCTGGCAAACATGATGATTTATTGGTGTATCAAAAGCGCTTACGCCGCAAATTACATGAATACCAAAAGAACATTCCGCCGCAGGTTCGCGCAGCTCGTATGGCCGATGAGATCAATGCTCAGTTAGGGCGCCCTCTTCAATACCAAAATAAAGGACGCATTGAGTATTTGATTACTCTGAGTGGCCCTGAGCCCAAGGAGTATTTAAAGAGTGGTATCGATTATCAGCACTATATCGACAAGCAGATTAAACCGGTCGCAGAGGCAATACTGCCCTTCATCGGTTTAGACTTTGAAAGAGTTACTGGGCAGCAGTTGGGTTTGTTCTAGCACTATATTCAATATGCTCTTAAAACGAAAAAAGCAGAGATATGTTCTTCAGCACACTCTGCTTTTTAGTATCAATGGATCGGTTATAAATCTCTATCCGATTCTGAACTCGGTTTTCTGATACTGCTTAATCAACCACTCACCAAAGCCATCAAGAATACCGATCACCGAACGTTTAGGGATTGGTCGACCAGAAAGTAAAATGCCCAACCTTTGGATTTCGACTTCTCGATCTGGGTGATACTTCAAGAACTGTTGGCCACATTCAACAGGATCATCGTACCAATATTTATCGCGGTACATCACCAGTGAGTAACTCGCCCGTAGAAGCTTCTTGGCAATAATCACCTGCGCAGCGACTTGTTGTTCTGGCGTTGTCGCTCGTGCGATCTTGTTGCGATACACCGCCAACCAGTTTTCCGCATCCATATTCCAGTGCTTAGCGATTTCCCAACTTGTTTCAAAATCACCATAGCAGTCTGATAAGTCTTCACCATGCACACACACGGTTAAATGCTTGAGCATAAAACCCCAAGTGAAGATATTGTCGAAATCGACTATCTCACTCACTAAGGTAGTTTTTATCGCCACTTGAGTTACCTGCGGGAAGCTCTTTTGGAAACGCCATTTGATGGTGTTCAACAAAGTGGTTCGTTGGTCAGGAAACGGTCGATGGGTCACCACAACCACATCTAGATTGGAGCGACCGAAGACGGCTTGCTTACGAGCCACACTGCCATAAATATAAATACTGTGCAGATTAGATCCTAACCCACCTTTTAGAAAGGTAATCAGATCGTTAACCACAGGTTGAAATTCAGGTTGAAAAGGCTGTGTTGGGTCAATAACGGGTAGCTGCATAGGTCGTTTCGGTAAATAAAATAATGATTTAACTATAACTCTATGATCGCCTAGGTGACTTTATGATTCAAGCTATTCCTATTTATAGCATCTCCGAGATATAATCAGCGGATAGACCCACTAAGGACAAACACAAAATGCCTAGAGCAAGTGAAATTAAAAAAGGTTTTGCTATCACAGTAGAAAGCAAAACAGTGATCGTTAAAGATATCGAAGTAACAACACCAGGCGGCCGTGGCGGCCAAAAGATTTACCGCTTCCGTGGTAACGATGTAGCAACTGGCGTTAAAACTGAAGTTCGCCACAAGGCTGACGAAATTGTTGAAACTATTGACGTAACTAAGCGTGCAGTAATGTTCTCTTACGTTGATGGCAACGAGTACATCTTCATGGACAACGAAGATTACACACAATTCATCTTCAACGGTGAGACTATCGAAGACGAACTACTGTTCATCAACGAAGAAACTCAAGGCATGTACGCGATCCTTATCGACGGCAACGCTGCAACGCTTGAGCTACCAACATCTGTTGAACTAGTTATCGAAGAGACTGATCCTTCAATCAAAGGTGCATCAGCGTCTGCTCGTACTAAGCCTGCTCGTCTTTCTACAGGTCTTACTATTCAAGTACCTGAATACATCGCGACTGGCGACAAAGTAGTAGTAAACACTGCTGAACGTAAATACATGAACCGCGCAAGCTAAGATACTTATTATGACCGAAGCTAACGACCTAATGTCTTATGACGACGCAATTGACACTGCATACGACATCTTCCTAGAGATGGCACCTGACAACCTAGAGCCTGCAGACGTGATTCTTTTCACTGCTCAGTTTGAAGATCGTGGCGCAGCAGAGCTTGTTGAAACTGGCGATGATTGGGTTGAACATGTTGGCTTTGAAGTCGACAAAGAGATCTACGCTGAAGTGCGCATTGGTCTTGTGAATGAAGCTGATGACGTTCTAGACGACGTATTTGCTCGCATGTTAATCAGCCGTGATCCAGAACATAAGTTCTGTCACATGCTGTGGAAACGCGACTAATACCGCTGTTGACGCTCATCTGCATGAGTAAACAAGTATTCATGTAAGCGAGTTAAAAGTTAGCCGAGCCCATTGCTCGGCTATTTTTATCACGCTATTTTCCATCGTGATTCATCACTTTCATCATCAACGTTAGATTCACTGATTATGACCAAAGCAAAAACAGACACACAATCAAAAGGCTATGCCTGCATTGGCCTAGTTAACCCAAAGACGCCAGAAAACGTAGGCTCAGTGATGCGAGCAGCTGGCTGCTACGGCGCCAACTCTGTGTTTTACACTGGCACACGCTACGACCATGCGCGAAAATTCCATACCGATACCAAAGAAAAGCACTTAGCCCTGCCTTTGATTGGTGTTGAAGAGCTGAAAGATATTATTCCAGTAGGCTGCGTGCCGGTTGCTGTTGATCTGATTGAAGGTGCTAAGCCTCTACCTGATTACAAGCACCCACCACGTGCGTTTTACATTTTTGGCCCAGAAGATGGCACGCTAAAGAAAGAAATCACAGATTTCTGTCGTGAGACGATTTACGTTCCGACCAACGGCTGTATGAATCTAGCGGCATCAGTGAATGTTGTGCTTTACGACCGACTAGCGAAAGGCGATAACTTTTCGAATCATAAGTAAAAGAAACGAGATACGAGATACGAG
>NZ_JBFRNU010000081.1:0-5445 GCF_041471145.1 Vibrio sp. 10N.261.54.A5
CTTTACGGGGTCACTTCAATTCGACTGGCTTTCTCAATAACGGTTTATCAGCTTACCATTAACCCATCTAAAGATTATGAGCTTGGCGCGATTCGTTTATCTTTCAACTGATCAATAACATAGTCAGGAGCTACTTTACCTAGCTCACCTAAGCAATCATCGGTCTTTTCATTTCCGTAGCGCACATAGATATCGCATACCGCGTATAGCTGCTCTGGAGAACCAGAGATCAAATATGCTTTCTCGAACGATTTAGTCGACTTGTCGATATCCAACTCTTCTTGTAATACCCCATTTAGGTACCAGTAGTAGCTGTTATCTTTCGCTAGCTTCGCAGCCACTTCAATCTCTTTGGCTGCCGCAGTTTTGTCTTCAAGGCGAACCAGAGTCAACGATTTCGAATAATGCAGAGCGGCGTTGTTTGGCACGCTCTCCAAACCACGATCTAATACTTCGACTGCTTGCTTATCTTTGTTCTGAGCTCGAAAATTATCTGCGTAGCTCAACCAAACTTGCGCTTCTTTTGGATGCGTATTGATCAGCTCTAGATAAACCGTTTCCGCCTTATCCCAGTCATTGTGCCAACGAAGCACATCAGCAAACAGTAATTGGTACTTTTCAGATTCTTGCGTTTCCAAGAAGCTAATAAGCTCTATGACTGGTGGTTCAATTTGTGCTTTCTGCTCGTCATCCAATGCATTGAAGTCACGGACTAGGTTTGACGTTGCCGTATGGCGAACCATGGTATCGCTGTCTTTTAGCAAGGGTGAAACTAACGCCCAGCGATGTTCAAGTTGGTAAGGTTCAGAACCGATAACCGCCGCTTCACGAACTTCAGGGTTTTGATCTTTTAAGCCTCTTGCCACCGCCACCAGCGCATTTTGGCTTGGATATGAAGCAAGCTCTTGCAGTGCACCAGTACGATTTTCAACAGATTGATTCTGATCTTGTGCCATGTAAGACAACTGTTGAATGCGGGTTTGAGTGTCCGTCATTTCAAGCACTTGATTGATATTTTGTGCTGGCGCGTCAACCGTTTGTTGAACGCTATTCGCAGCCATCGCAGACGTTGAAATTAATGCGGACGTTGAAATCAATAAAGCAACAGCCGTCGCTAAACTCTTCTTCATCATAGTATTACCTTAAACTGGAGAACTTAGCCTGTCCTTAGACTCGTATCTGATTAAATTTTTCTTGGACCTGTTGATCCAAAGAACGAGTTAAAACTTGGTCTCGAACGTAGCTTGTTGCGCCTGTTTTGCTCGATGCGCCATCAATACTGAGTCGCTGAATTTACCATGAGCAACCGGATGCCCCATCGCGCGAGCGATGTACGCCATCGACTTATCGACATGAGAAAAGAACTTATGCCAACCAGCACATAAGTAGTTCAAACCCGGTTCACCTACACGAGTTTTGATAAAGCGGTTCTTAGGGCACTCACCATGACAAGCGAACTTGTAATCACACTGCTGACATTGACTGGTCAGTGTACGGGATTTAGCAAAGCCAAACTTTTGCTGTGGTGCGCTGTACGCTAAGTCATCAAGCTTCTCGTGATGAATATTGCCAATCTTGTATTCAGGGTAAACATAATGGTCGCATGAAAATACGTCACCATTTGGCTCCATTGCCAAGCCCTTTCCGCATATCTCATTCAAGGTACACAGTGGGTTCGGACGTCCAATCCATGTTTCTACGCTCGCTTCAAAATACTGAACAAACACCTTACCAATGTCGTTCTTAGCCCACTCATCAAATACAGAAATAAGGAAATTACCCCAAGCCAAATCCGACACACACCACGATTCCATGATCGAATCTTTATGGCCGGGAATCAGGCGTTTATCGCCTTGTTTGAGCTGCTCGCTCACTTGGGATGTTTGTGGTGCAACCGTTCGGAACGTTTTCTGTTCAACGATAGGAATAAACTGCATTTGCGGTGACTTGACCACATCACGTAGGAAGCGATAGACCTCAAGTGCATTTTGACTGGTGAGGTTATTCACACAGGTAAGCGTTGCGAACTTCACTTGGTGTTTGTGCAGCAGCTCCACAGCCGCCATCACTTGTTTGAATGTGCCACGGCCAGCTCTGTTGACACGATAGGCATTGTGCAGCATTTCCGGACCATCAATACTCAAACCGATCAGGAAGTTATTCTTCGCAAGAAACTCCGCCCAATCATCATTCAACAATGTGCCATTGGTTTGTAAATCGTTTGAAATCAATACACCTTCAGGTTGGTACTTTTTCTGTAACTCAACCACGCGTTCAAAATACGCCAAACCTAGCATAGTCGGTTCACCGCCCTGCCATGAGAAGATGATTTCTGGCGTGTTTTGACCTTCGATGTATTGCCGGATGTAGGTTTCTAACGTCTCATCATCCATTCTTGGAGAGCTGCCTTTCTTGTACTCCAACAAATCTTGCTTACTTAGGTAGTAACAATATTTACAGTCAATGTTGCACGCTGCGCCAATCGGCTTAGCCATGACATGCAAGCGCTTAGACGCTTTACCGTTATATTGTGGACCTTGAGTAATATGCATGATTTACCTACCTATTTTAGTATTCTGGAGCCATCATAATTCCTATTCGATCAAGTGACATGTTATACCCTTTATAACCAATAGGAATGACCTTAAACGTTAGAATTAGACCCTATTTCGAACATCTGAGGCACGTGATGAAATTTCTTAATTACAAACAGTTAGCAACAATTAGCAGCGTCACCATGACTATTCTTCTGAGTGGCTGTGCAAGCGTGCCTACACACCCTATCGCCCAACAAATTGACCAAGAGATGGTGTTGGTTGAAGGCGGCACATTCACCATGGGTTCGAACGATCCAGAAGCGACCAAAGCAGAGCGTCCTGCACGTAATGTAACTGTAGATAGTTTCTATATAGCGAAGTTTGAGGTGACTCAAGAATTGTTCGAATCGGTGATGGGTTCATCTCTCAGTTATTTCCAAAACCCGCAAGTTCCGGTCAATAACCTTAGCTGGCAGCAAGCAAACTATTTTGTCGAGCAGTTGAATGAACTAACGGGTGAAGAATACCGTCTGCCGACTGAAGCTGAATGGGAATTTGCAGCGAAAGGTGGCAACAAAAGTAAAGGCTATACTTACAGTGGTTCCAATAACTTAGATGATGTTGCGTGGTACTCAGCAAATTCTAAAAATAGCGCACATCCAGTCGGGCTAAAGAAACCAAATGAGCTAGGCTTATATGACATGACAGGAAACGTGGGCGAGTTTGTTATCGATGCCTTCGATGACACCTTCTACCGATTCGGTCCAACAGACAACCCTAACAACGCAAAACACAGCGACGTCGGTTTATCACACAAATCGGTTCGCGGTGGCAGCTTTGCTTATGACGAAAATGAATCTGAAAGTTACCGTCGTGACTTCGCAAGCCAATCGATCACTATGTCAGATATGGGGCTGCGTTTAGTTAAGGATGTGAACTAGCTAACGAAGCGAACTAACTAAAGATGCCGAAGGTTATGGTTCACTAATCGTCACCAACAATACTAAAAATACGATTCGCACTGCACACACGTTACAAATCTGGCCAAACGTTGGAAACCTGACCAAACATTAGAACTCAGCGGCAACAGTGAATAAGGAAACTCTATGCAATACACCAAGCTTTCAGGACTAACCCTCGCGTTACTCTGCGCTCTCCCAGCTTCAGCTGAGGAAAAGCCAAATCTAGTCCTTCAAATCACGGTAGATGGCCTGCGCGCAGATCTAATCGAACGATATAAGCACAACTTCGGTGAAGGCGGTTTCCGGTACTTAATGGATGATGGTACCTACTACACCAACGCAAACTACCAACATGGCAACACGGAAACGATCGTGGGCCATGTGTCGCTTGCAACAGGTGCTCCACCGAGCGTACACGGCATGGTAGGTAACGTTTGGTATGACCGTAGCGAAGAACGTTTGGTGTATAACGTAGAAGACGGTAACTACCAAATGCTGACCTCTGGTGCAGGTGTCGATAAAGCAACAGAGATCGACCCAACGCAGAAGACAGCACAAGGCGATGGCCGCTCTCCAGAGCCAATACTCTCCACCACGTTTGGTGACGAACTGACGATTTCCAATAGTGGCAAATCAAAAGTATTCGGTGTATCAGTGAAAGACCGCGGCGCAATCTCATTGGCAGGACACAGTGGTAAAGCCTTCTGGTTCTCCAAAGCACAATCGGAGTTTGTCACCAGTAACTATTACTATGACGAGTATCCAGATTGGGTATCACGCTGGAACGAGAAAGCGATTGCTGCTCAGTATTCCAAACAGAAATGGGAGCTCTCATTACCGCGTGATAAATACACGTTGCAAGAACACGATACCGAACACAAAGTGAAACTCGGTGACTTCCAACGCACCTTCCCTCATCCTTATGGCCCGGCAAGTTACAAGTACTACAGCACAACGCTAACCGTCAGCCCTGCTGGTGACGAAATCACGGAAAACTTCGCTAGCACCTTGTTGATGCAAGAGAAGCTTGGCCAAGGCGACGTGACCGATTATCTGTCAGTGAGTTTCTCATCAAATGACTACGTGGTGCACCTTTACGGCCCTGAAAGCCTAGAAACAGAAGACAACCTTATCCGACTTGATAAGACTCTCGCTAAGCTTTTCAAAACCGTGGATAACCAAGTCGGGCTAGAAAACACATTGATTGTGCTGTCTGCCGACCACGGTGTACCTGAATCTTCACCTGCGGCAAATGCGCTTGGTTTCAATCAAGCTCAATACTTCAATAAAGACACACTACTCTCGAGTGGTGTTGAGAAACGATTGAAGGATGAATTTGGTTTAACCAAAGACGCGATTCGCTTGTACGCACAACCTTACATCTATCTGAATCATGATCTGATCGCTGAGAAGAAGCTTGATCTGGCTAAGGTCCAAGAAGCTATTGCGGATGAAATTGCAAAAGTGAAAGGTGTTGCGTTTGCTGTATCAAGTAGTGACATTGCGGCTAACCGAGTACCGGATACGCATGTGATGCAGCTAATTAAAAACAACTACCACCCTGCTCGTTCTGGCGACGTGTACGTAGTATTTGCACCGCGCAGCTACATTAACGACATGGAAGGCCTCCAAATTGCCTCTACACATGGTTCTCCGTGGAAATACGACACTCATGTGCCTGTGATCTTTGCAGGCTACGACGTTGAAGCTAAGAAGGTATCGCGACCAGTGACGCCATATGACATTGCGCCAACGCTTTCGAACAAACTGGGTATCACCCAACCAAGCGGGTCAATCGGAGAAGTGCTGCAAGAGATCACTGAGTAGACTCAATCTCTAAGGTTTCGTGAGCTAGATTTCGAATCCAGCACCCACTCAATAAAAGAGCCGTTTATCTGTTTCTGACTCACTAGGTCGAAACAAATATGGTTCATCGCGGATTAGCG
>NZ_JBFRNU010000082.1:0-37432 GCF_041471145.1 Vibrio sp. 10N.261.54.A5
TTTTGTGACGCGATCTTTGCACTCAAGAAATCCATTCCAAGCGCTACAGACCTTCGAAACAATATCGTTATAATCAATGAAGTTTTGGTTTGCTAGATAGTGTTGCCTTAACCAACTCCACACTTGCTCTATAGGGTTAAGCTCTGGTGAGTATGGCGGCAATTTGATAATACTGACATTATCAAATGGGTTAGCAATATCATCGGTATGCCATCCTGCGCCATCCATTATTACCACTGAATGACGGTCTTTTTCTGTGACTTTAGATATCTGCTCTAGATGGTTTATCATGATGTCTTTGTTAACCCAAGGGACGACCATTGCCTCACCAATCCCTCTCGATGGGCACACTGAGCCAAACAAATAAGCGTATTCAAATTGCTGCTGTTTTACTACGCGAGGTCTCGTTCCACGAGTAGCCCAAAGACGTGTTGTTGTGTTCTGCTGACCAAACCTAGCTTCGTCTTGAAACCAGACATCAACACTCTCTAGCCCAATATGGCCGGGGATCTTAAGGATCGTTTCGATTTGGAATTTTTTTAAAATCGTCTTGTATTTGCTGTGATTGTTTAGGGTGTTTGGAACGAGAAGTTATCCAAGAAAAACCCATGTGGTCGAGGAGATAATAGATGGAATTAGGGTGGTAGTGCTTGTCAAAGTGTTTAACGATGTAGTCATGTATATCGCTTCCAACAAGGCGGCCACCAGAAGGTGATTCAGCTTCTTTTTTTATGAAGGCACTGAGTTGAGCCCGCTGCTCATCGGTGAGGTATGCAGGCCTACCAGTCCGAGGTTTTTCTTGAAGTCCTTCTAGGCCTTCTTCAAAAAAAATCCGAACCCATTTATTGACACTGGTTCGACTGACTTTGAGAGATTTTGCAATTTGTGTACGAGAGAGGCCGTCTTTAAAGTGTGCGAGCGCAAGTAAACGCATCTTCATCTGAATGGTTTTTTGCTGGCTCGCAAGCTTTTTGAAGTCAGTGTTATTAAGGCTATCCATGGCTAAATTTCACAATAATTCATCAATCTTAATTAGATCACATTTTTACTTTAATTGGTATTAGTCGGTAATTCCTGCTTTTAATAAAACCTGGCCTTAAAAGTGTAAGTGCTTACTTATCCCAGTCTCTTTTATAAACAACCAACAGCACAAACTACGCTTCTTTATGAGAACTGTTCTCAATATTTTGTTAAATTTTAGTCGTTATTACTAAAAGGCAACAAATATGGATATCTCCCGTCGTAAGTTTATTCAATCATCTCTCGCTATATCTGCACTCACTGTACTGCCCGCTTGCTCAATGAAACGGTCGGTTGATGAACAAGGAAAGTATGTTTATGACTTAACGGCAGAACCTTCAACCGCTGAACTCGTGACGGGGTTTGAGACTGATATTCTAGGCTTTAATGGTCAGATTCCAGCACCAACGATTCGATGTCGACAAGGTGAAAAGGTAACGATCCGTTTTACCAACAAGCTATCAGAACCGACAACTATTCATTGGCATGGTTTAAGGATTCCTATCGAAATGGATGGGGTTCCCTTCTTGAGCCAACCACCGATCATGCCAGGTGAAACATTCATTTATGAATTTACGCCACCAGATGCTGGCACGTTTTGGTATCACCCACATATGAACAGCGTTAAGCAGCTTGGTATGGGCTTGGTTGGTCTAATTATCGTTGAGGAGAGCATTCCAGTGCCGTTTGATGAAGAGCACGCACTGATGCTTAAACATTGGCATATAGATAAGAAAGGCCAATGGAAAGATCTAATGATCCCACGACTCAGTGCTCGTATGGGTACGCCAGGAGAGTGGAGTAGCGTTAATGGAATACATGAGCCTGTCTATGAGTTAAAACAACATGCAACAACCAGGCTACGTATCGCTAATGTCGACAATACGATCACTTACCCTATAGCTGTCGAAGGGGCTGAGGCATGGGTGATTGCCATTGATGGTAACCCTGTAAAAACACCTTATAAGCTGACGCAACATAAAATTGGTCCAGGGATGCGAGTGGATATTGGACTGATAGCACCCAAAGCCGGTGGGCGAGTTAGCGTCCTTCAAATGAAAGGACGCTTTCCTTTCTCTTTGTGTGAGTTCGAGGTTGTAGATTCAACCCTTGTTGAGAATCGCTCTCTGCCTTCTTTACCCCTTAATCCTGTGCCCAATTTAGATTTGGCTAATGCAGAAGAAATCGACTTTTTATTTGAATGGGAAGGGGCGGTTTCTCCAGTATCTAAAGATGGAAAATCTATGCCTAAGTTTTGGCTAACTAATAAACGAGCATGGGAGGGGATGAGCAAAGATAATATCCCTGAACCGTTGGCGACTTTAGAGCTGGGAAAAACCTATATATTCGATCTTAAGAACGTCACTCAATATCATCACCCGATTCACATTCACGGCCATACATTCACTGTATTGGAACTTGATGGGAAGAAAGTTGAAGAACCTTTCCATACTGATACAGTGTTACTTGGAAAAAATGGCCGAGCTAAAGCTGCATTTGTAGCCGACAACCCTGGCCGCTGGATGTATCATTGTCATGTTATAGAACACATGAAAACGGGTTTGATGGGATATATTGAAGTTAAGTGACACCTGTAACGTTTAATATTTGCGCATGCATTCTTAGTTTCTACCCTCGCTTTTATCGGCGTTAAAGCTAGAATATAGGGATTATTGTTTGGGAGGATTCATGGGTCAGTTATCTATTCTAGGTTTTATCGCCATCGGTGGCGCGTTTGGTGCTTGTTCACGTTACTTGATTTCAGAGTTATGCGTTGTGATGTTAGGGCGTGGTTTTCCTTACGGTACGCTGACTGTTAACGTAATTGGCTCTTTGATTATGGGATTGCTCATCGCCGCGTTTGAAAATGAGATGGTTGCGACGGAGCCGTGGAGACAAATTATCGGTCTTGGTTTCCTTGGAGCCCTGACGACATTTTCTACGTTTTCGATGGATAACGTGCTTCTTATGCAGCAGGGTGCGTTCTTCAAGATGGGGCTCAATGTACTGCTCAATGTGGTTCTCAGTATTTCAGCCGCATGGATCGGCTTCCAACTTCTGATAAAGTCTTAAAACTTTCTTACGATTTGTTAACAACTCGGCTTGGTTTATCCAAGCCGTTTTTATATACTCGATCGTACTTGTCGGAGTGCCATATGGCTGAGACCGTTAACTCGGGATCCGTTGAACCTGATCAGGCTAATACCTGCGAAGGGAACAAGAGTAGATATCTAACTAGAATCCTTCTAGAGATCTATCTCCAGATCACAACTGCATTTTCTTGCTGTGATCCCTCTTGTAGCATCTTATCCGTCAAGCATTTTTATCCCTATAAATAATGGCTAAAAGCCAAGGAAAAATGCTATGTCGAGTCGTAAACAAGCAAGACTGGAAGCGAAGAATTTCATTGATTCTTTATCTGTACAACCTTATCCAAACTCAAAAAAAGCTTACATCCAAGGGTCTCGAGCGGACATTCAAGTCCCTGTCCGAGAAATATCCCTCGCAGATAGCCTTGTTGGTGGCAGCAAAAAAGAGCCTGTATTCGAACCTAATGAGCCAATTCATGTCTACGACACCTCAGGTGTTTATACCGATCCTACGCATGAAATAGACCTTTATAGTGGCCTTCCTAAGTTGCGAGAGCAATGGATTGAAGAGCGTGGTGATACGGAATTGCTCGATGATGTAAGCTCTGTTTACACCAAAGAACGTTTAGAAGATGAAACCCTAGATGACCTTCGTTACGGAAACCTGCCTCGAATTCGTCGCGCTACTGGCGACCAATGTGTAACTCAACTGCATTATGCTCGTCAGGGAATTATCACTCCTGAGATGGAGTACATTGCGATACGTGAGAACATGGGGCGTCAGAAGTTCGCTGATGAACAGCTTAATCACCAACACCCAGGCCATAACTTTGGCGCAAACCTGCCAAAAGAAATTACCCCTGAGTTCGTGCGTAAAGAGGTCGCTGAAGGCCGAGCTATCATCCCTTCAAACATCAACCACCCAGAATCAGAACCTATGATTATTGGCCGAAACTTCTTAGTGAAAGTGAACGCCAATATCGGTAACTCTTCTGTAAGCTCTTCGATTGAAGAAGAAGTTGAGAAGCTAGTATGGTCGACTCGCTGGGGCGGCGATACCGTAATGGATCTTTCTACTGGCCGTAATATCCACGAGACTCGTGAATGGATCCTACGTAATAGCCCAGTGCCGATTGGTACGGTTCCTATGTATCAGGCGCTTGAGAAAGTGAATGGCGTAGCCGAAGACCTTAACTGGGAAGTGATGCGCGATACTTTGATTGAACAAGCAGAGCAGGGTGTTGATTACTTTACTATCCACGCAGGCTTATTGCTTCGCTACGTTCCTATGACCGCTAAACGTGTGACTGGTATTGTCTCTCGTGGCGGCTCTATCATCGCGAAATGGTGTCTTGCTCATCACCAAGAAAGCTTCCTTTATACCCACTTCCGTGAGATCTGTGAGATCTGTGCGAAGTACGATGTCGCTCTGTCATTGGGTGACGGTCTACGTCCGGGTTCGATTGCTGATGCGAATGATGAAGCTCAATTCTCCGAATTACGTACTTTGGGTGAGTTGACTAAAGTTGCTTGGGAATACGACGTGCAGGTGATCATTGAAGGCCCTGGACATGTACCAATGCACCTAATTAAAGAGAACATGGACGAGCAGTTAGAGCACTGCCATGAAGCACCTTTCTATACATTAGGTCCATTGACTACCGATATTGCCCCCGGTTATGACCACATTACCTCTGGAATTGGCGCGGCCATGATTGGTTGGTACGGCTGTGCGATGCTCTGTTATGTAACCCCTAAAGAGCATCTAGGCTTACCAAACAAAGAAGATGTGAAGACTGGCCTGATTACTTACAAGCTGGCTGCACACGCTGCAGACTTGGCTAAAGGACATCCGGGTGCACAAATCCGAGATAACGCTTTATCAAAGGCACGTTTTGAATTCCGTTGGGAAGACCAATTCAACCTAGCTCTTGATCCGGAAACTGCGCGCTCTTTCCATGATGAAACCTTACCGCAAGAGTCGGGCAAGGTTGCTCACTTCTGCTCAATGTGTGGCCCTAAATTCTGTTCAATGAAGATCTCTCAAGAAGTTCGAGAGTACGCGAAAGACACGGAACAAGTGGCTGCTGATCAGGCTATAGAAATTAAGATGCTTGATAATCCGTTGGAAGGGATGCGTCAGAAATCACAAGAGTTCCGTGATACTGGCTCTGAACTTTATCACCCTGCAGTAGGCGCAAAAGAAGCTCAATTAGAGGAATAATGACAGTGAAGATTCTTATCCCATCTCAAAATATTGAGCTAACGGGAGAGGTGCAAAGCTGTCTATTGGTTGCTAAGCGACAAGGCTTGGCAACCGATGCAGTTGAGTTGGGTGTAAGCCCAACTCAATGCTTCTCTATCGTTGATGGTCAGCAAGCGTTATCTATTGGTTTTGCTCATGATGTTGATTCATTGGCGGAGTGTCGCTCAAGTGAGCTTGCTCATATCGTTGATTACAGTCATTCAGTGGCGCTTGCTGATATCCGCTATGCCTTGGAACAAACTCCGAATACCATCTATATCGGCGCCTTAGGTGACTCAGCTGTATTGGATATCTGGTCACAGCTAGATGCTAATCGTGCTATCAAGAGTGAAACTCCAACTCATCAGGAGTTAGATAGTCGTGGCCACTTTGCTTGGTTACTTACTTTGTTGGCGTTGGAGTTCCCATTAGAAGATGCACTGGTTTTGGCTCGCGCAGCATCTAATGTTTCACGTGGAACATGGCCAGCAAACTATCAAAACTTTCCTATTCCCGTTCTCGAAGATGAGCGACTGGATATTAGTGTTGGTTGGGCGCACCAAGGAACATCACTTTCGTTCCCTGAACTGAGTAAGAGTAGCCTAGGACTATACCCAGTGGTTGACGATGTTGAGTGGATCGAAAGGCTACTCAAGCTTGGAATCAAGACAGCTCAATTGCGTATTAAGAACCCGGAGCAAGCAGATTTAGAACAACAAATCGCACGATCTATCGAACTTGGTAGAGAGCACAACGCTCAGGTTTTTATCAATGACTATTGGCAATTAGCACTCAAGCATGATGCTTTTGGTGTTCATTTAGGTCAAGAGGACATCGAAGAATCCAACCTATCTCAACTGAGCCAAGCTGGTATTAAGATCGGTCTATCGACTCATGGTTATTACGAGTTGCTACGTATTGTGCAAATCAACCCAAGTTATATTGCGCTGGGGCATATTTTCCCAACCACCACTAAGCAGATGCCATCGAAGCCTCAAGGGCTTGTGCGTTTATCTCTCTATCAGCAGCTGATTGATACTATCCCATACACAGAAGAACTGACCGGTTATCCGACGGTTGCGATTGGTGGAATTGACCAGTCGACTGCTGCACAGGTGTGGAGGTGTGGGGTATCGAGCCTTGCTGTTGTGCGTGCGATTACGTTAGCCGAAGACCCAAAACAAGTGATTGAGTTCTTCGAAGCATTAATGGCTGACAGTTCTACAAGTGCTGCTAATGAGGTAACTCAGGAGCTAAGTCATGCTGAGTGATTTCGAATTCATTCGTTATCAACGACAACTCGCACTACCTGAAGTGGGTGAGCAAGGGCAACGAAATTTATTAGACAGCCATGTATTGGTCATCGGTTGTGGTGGCTTAGGCAATGCTGCGGCTCTCTATCTTGCGGCTTCCGGTATCGGGAAAATCGTATTAGTTGATGATGATTGTGTGGATTCGTCTAACCTTCAACGACAAGTTGCGTTCAAGGAAAGCCAGTTAGGTTCGCCTAAGGTCGAAGCTCTGAAGCAAAAACTGACTGAGCTTAATGGTCGAAACCAAGTGAGAACCATCAATAGGCGAATGACTCAGAGCCAGCTTGAGCTTGAGGTGATGCTCGCTGATTTGGTGTTGGATTGTACTGACAACTTTGAGTCACGTCAGCAGGTTAACCAAGCATGTTTTGGTAGCAAGACACCTTTGGTTTCTGGTTCTGCGATCGGATGGAAAGGTCAGTTTATTGTCTTTGATTATCAGATGCAGAAAGGGTGCTATCACTGTTTGTTCCCGTTCAGTCATCATCCACAAACGACACGTTGTAGCGATAGCGGCATCATCGGCCCAGTTGTTGGCACCATAGGCAACCTCCAAGCACTGGCTGCGATTCAACGTATTAGCACTGGCGAGTTCCAAGTTGCAACACATCAGCTCAAACTGTTTGATGGCCAGACGATGAACTGGCAAAACTTAAGTGTCACTCAAGATAGTGAATGCCCCGTTTGCTGCACATCTACAGTTAACTATTTAGAAGAAGAAACCCAATGAGCAACATAACGATCTCTATCAATGAGCAACCAGAACAGGTTGCACAATCGTCGTCTCTAGCGGATATCATCCAAGCGCTTTCATTACCCGATCTGGGCTGTGTCTTTGCTATCAATAATGCGGTTGTCCCGCGTAGTCAGTGGCAACAAACGGTTGTCAATGAAGGCGATGCTATTTCTCTTTTCCAAGCTATTGCAGGAGGCTAACTATGTTAACTATCGCAGATAAAACATTTCAATCACGACTCTTTACTGGAACGGGCAAGTTCGCGAATAAACATTTAATGGCGAGTGCTATCGAAGCTTCCGGTTCTCAACTGGCAACCATGGCGTTGAAGAGAGTTGATATTCGCTCTGAGCAAGATGATATTTTACAGCCCATCATTGATGCTGGCGTGAACTTGTTACCAAATACCTCCGGGGCGAAGAACGCGAAGGATGCCATCTTTGCTGCGCATTTGGCTCGCGAAGCGCTAGGCACAAACTGGCTCAAACTGGAAATTCACCCTGATCCAAAGTACTTGATGCCAGACCCAATTGAGACATTAAAAGCGGCTGAGCAACTGGTTAAAGATGGCTTTGTTGTGTTGCCTTACTGTCATGCTGACCCAGTGTTGTGTAAACGATTGGAAGAGGTGGGTTGTGCTGCGGTTATGCCGCTAGGTGCGCCGATTGGGTCGAACAAAGGTATCGCTTCGGCAGACTTCTTAGAGATCATTATCGACCAAGCGAACGTCCCTGTGATTGTTGACGCTGGTATTGGTGCGCCATCTCATGCTGCTCGTGCAATGGAAATGGGCGCGGATGCCGTGTTAGTTAATACTGCAATTGCGGCTTCTCAACAACCCGTTGATATGGCGATTGCTTTTAAACTGGCAGTTGAAGCTGGCCGTATGGCTTACCTTTCTGGTCTTGCTGGACAGGTGTCTCATGCGGTTGCTTCTAGTCCGCTAACTTCATTCCTAGACGAGTAGTGTCCTTATGACGTTTGTTGATCGATTTAAACAGCTCAACTGGGATGACATTGGTATGTCCATCTTCAGTAAAACGGCAGCGGATGTTGAGCGCGCTCTGAGTAAACCTAAACGCGACTTGGAAGACTTTAAGGCTCTTATCTCTCCGGCAGCAGAACCTTACTTAGAGCAGATGGCGCAACAATCGTTGGCACTCACACGCAAGCGATTCGGCAATACAATGTCGTTGTATATTCCATTGTACCTCTCAAACTTATGTGCGAATGCGTGCACGTATTGTGGTTTCTCAATGGAGAACCGCATTAAGCGTCGCACACTTACTTTAGATGAAATCGATGCTGAAAGTGCCGCTATCAAAAAGATGAAGTTCGATAGCGTTTTGTTGGTCACCGGTGAACATGAAACCAAGGTCGGGATGAAGTACTTCCGTGAAGTGCTACCGAATATTAAGGCACAATTTAACTATCTTGCGATGGAAGTGCAGCCGCTTGATCAAGATGACTACGCAGAGCTTAAAACTCTCGGCTTAGATGCGGTGATGGTTTACCAAGAAACGTATAGCCCAAGTACCTACGCGGAACACCACTTGCGTGGCAATAAAATGGATTTTGAATACCGGCTCGAAACGCCCGATCGTTTGGCAAAAGCGGGTATTGATAAGATAGGTATTGGCGCTTTGATTGGCTTGGAAGATTGGCGTACCGACTGTTTCTTCGTGGCCGCTCACTTAGACTATCTTGAGCGTACTTATTGGCAAACACGTTACTCGATTTCATTCCCACGTCTTCGTCCGTGTGAGGGTGGAGACTCTGGTGGTGGATTACAGCCTAAATCAATCATGAACGATAAACAGCTGGTTCAGCTTATCTGCGCATATCGACTCTTGAATCCTGAGGTCGAGTTATCCCTTTCGACCCGTGAATCGGCAACTTTCCGCGACAATGTGTTGCCATTGGGAATCACCAGTATGTCGGCTGCGTCTAAAACCCAGCCTGGTGGTTATGCTTCTGATGAAGAAGAACTCGAGCAATTTGAAATAAGTGATGAGCGAAGTGCTGCCGATGTTGAGTCAATGATTCGTCAACGTGGTTTTGATCCTGTGTGGCGAGACTGGCACAGTGCTTACTCTGGTTAGCGAACACACAGATTTATGTTCCACGTGAAACATCGACGAAGTTAAATCGACAAATATAAACGGCTACCCTAAGGTAGCCGTTTTTCATTTCATTAAGTTTGAATTAGCTAAGCATTAAGCATGAGCAAGTGGAGTGGTTGATTGGCGTAACCATTCCAATGTATCACCTTCAACTAATGGGCTAACATCGTTCCATACTTTCTGGTGGTAATCATTAAGCCATGCAAGTTCAGGTCGTGTCAGTAAATCGACGTTGATGTTGCGCTTATCGATAGGGCAACGTGTTAGCGACTCAAACGTTAGTACTGAGAAGTCACCTTGAGTTGGCAGCTCAACCACCAGTTCTAGGTTTTCGATACGGATACCAAATTCATCTGCACGGTAGTAACCCGGCTCGTTTGATAACACCATGCCTTCAACAAGAGGTACATCGATTAGCTTCTTAGAGATACTTTGCGGACCTTCATGAACACTTAGGAAATGACCAACACCGTGACCAGTACCGTGGTCGTAGTCGAAGCCTTCTGCCCATAAGTGTTGGCGAGCTAGAATATCAAGTTGGAAACCACGAGTACCCTGCGGGAAACGTGCACGCGCGATACCGATGTGACCTTTAAGCGCTAACGTGAACTGCTGGATCATTTCGTCGCTTGGCTGGCCAATCGCGATAGTTCGAGTGATGTCGGTTGTACCATCTAGGTACTGACCGCCTGAATCGACTAGGTAAAGAGTATTCATCTCTAACTGACCTGGTTCAGGTTGGTTCTCGTGGTTGTAGTGACACATTGCTGCGTTGCCGCCTGCTGCTGAAATCGTGTCAAAACTTAGGTCCATCAGCGTTGGGTCTTGTTCGCGGAATGATTGAACTTTGTCTGCTAGCACAGCTTCATTGTGCAGATTACCTTGCGTGACTTCTGCATCAATCCAAGATAGGAACTTCGCCATCGCAACACCATCACGAATGTGACACGCTTTCATGCCGGCAATTTCAGTTTCATTCTTTGCTGCTTTTGGCATTAGGCATGGGTCTGCTGCTTCAATGATATGAGCACCAGAGTTTTGTAGAACCAGCGTGTACCAAGCGTTACTGGTACCTGAATCGACAGATACATTTTTGCCTTCCAAAGATTGAAGGCGTGCTTCAAGCTCTGATGGGTGAGATACGCGAATACCATTGCCAACGTGTGCTTCAAAGCCCGTAGGAATACGAGCTGGGTCTAGGAAGAAGTCGACGCTTTCATCGGCGTGGATGATCGCATTGGATAACACAACAGGTAGGCGAGATACGTCCAAGCCGCGAATGTTAAGCAACCAACAGATCGAATCGAGTTCCGTAAGGATAGCGGCATCAGCACCTTTGGCTTTTAGTAAGCCAGCAATCTCCGCACGTTTGCTTTCACTTGATTGGCCTACTGCGTCTGTTGCCATTAAGCGAACATCAGATACCACCGGCTCAGGACGATCAGACCAAAGCTCATCAATTGGATTCGAAGATAGTGTTGTTAGTTCAACTTTCTCTGCCAGTTTAGCTTGAGCGCCTTTCAACCAAGCAGCAGTGTGCATGCGTGGGTCGAATGCAACCTTGCTGCCTTGTGCTAGAGAACTGGTGATCCAATCTAAAGCCGGCTCTTCAATAAGGTGGCGATACTCAAATAACTCTGCTGGTACCTGCTTACGAACCTGAACCGTGTAGCGACCATCAACAAAAATAGCAGCGTTCTCACGAGTGATAACTGCCGCACCAGCAGAGCCAGTGAAACCTGTTAACCAGTGAAGTCGCTCGTTATGAGCAGGAACGTATTCACCTAGATATTCGTCTTCATGTGGAATGATAACGGCATCTAGGTTGTTTGTTTCAAGCCAAGCTCGAACCGCAGCAACGCGTTCAGCAGTGATATTGTGCATCTGTGTTTATCCTTATTATTAGGGTCCTTGTTAACACTCACAGTCGATATACATGCGAGGGGACTTATTAGGTCAATAAGCTAGCGCTTTTGTTCGTTTGCTGCAAACGCTGTACGCCATTTTTATCTAAGGTGCAGAGTTTTTTCTTTGATGATATCTCGTAGCCAAGTTAACGCTGGGTCATTTTCTCTGTCACGGTGCCAAAACAGAGTGTATGCCATCGGTGGGAATTCCATCGGTAAAGGGACAACCACTAAGTCGAGTTGCTTGGCGACGAGGTAAGTAAAGTGGCTTGGTGCAGTAAACACAAAGTCGGTGTAGGTACATAGGCTTGCGGCGCTATTGAAGTCTGGAACAGAAATAGCGATATCACGTTGGTGACCAAGGTCGGCAAGCTTATAGTCGAGCAGCCAACGATCGTTACCATCACATCTTACTTGTACATGACGCTGTGCAAGGTAGGTTTCCAGATCCCATTTGCCATTCAGAGCGGGGTGGTTGCGTCTTAGCACACACATCTGCGCGTCACGGTAGATCTCTTGCTCGCAAATATCATCTGGCGGCAGCATAGTTAAACGTGCGTCGTTGATGTCGATGTCTTTACCTGTGAGTCCGATATCGAGCTCACCGAGCTGCAGCTTCTTAAAGGTTTGCTCCGTCCAAGCGTGGGTGTTGATATTCACCTTAGGGGCTTGTCGAAATATCGCTGGTAAGAAGTGCGGAAGAATCAGCGGGTAAACACTCTCAACGGCAGCGATGTGAAAGCTGTGGTCGCTGTTATTGGGAATGAATGTCTCAGGCTGAGTGAGAACATCAAGTTGGTTGATCAACGTTTCTAAGCGAGGCTTAAGGAAAACAGCTTTCGGTGTTGGTCTCAGGCCATGTGCGCTTCGCGTGAAAAGAGGGTCATTAAATTGTTCACGAAGCTTGGCTAACGATTTACTTACAGCCGATTGACTCAGACACAATCGATGTGCGGTGCGCGTGACGCTTAGCTCTTCCATCAGAACCTGTAAGCAAACCAGTAGGTTTAAGTCGAGGCGTGATAGTTTCTCAATATTCATATGAGTTTCCTATTTGGAATAATGCTAATGAGTATATGCCATTTTTGTTCATATCTTTAGTTGGTTATTATGCACCTAAATTAACTCATTCGGAGAATCTTGTGCCTTCTAACGCGCTTCCAACCCCTAGTAAACTGCAGGTTGCTTTATTGGCAATGTTGGTTTTATTTAGCCCTCTGGCTATTGATATCTACCTACCAGCTCTGCCACAAATTTCGACAGCGTTTCACGTGGAACATGCACTAGCACAAGATACGATTACCTGGTTTTTATTCGCCATGGGTGTCGGGCAATTATTTGCTGGCCCTTTGGCTGATAAGCTAGGACGTCGAACCGTTGCATTGGGAGGTGTTAGTATCTATGCATTGAGTGCTTGCTTGGCGTGGGCAGCTCAATCGATTGATATGATGCTAATGGCTCGGCTGCTACAAGGCTTAGGAGCTTGTGCGACTTCTGTAGCAGCCTTTGCAACGGTTCGCGATCTATTTGGCCCAGAGAAGAGTGGCCGTATGATCAGCTACCTTAATGGTGCAATCTGTTTTATTCCTGCTTTGGCACCCATTCTTGGCGCTTGGTTAACACATCAATTTGGTTGGCGCTCGAACTTTAGCTTTATGGCAGTCTTTGCTGTCGTTGTTGGCACTATCTTATTCTTCCAAATGAAAGAGTCTAACCCTGCGACAGAAAAGGTTGCGGTATTCAAGCTTGAGCGATACTGGTCAGTATTGAAAACACCATCATTCCTTTTCCACGCAACCTTGTGTCTGATGGCGATGGCGGTTATCCTCGCTTATGTAACCTCTGCACCAGTTGTGTTGATGGAAAACCTAGGCCTGACCATGAAAGAGTTTACTTTCTGGTTTGGTGTTAATGCGGCCATCAACATTGCAGCTGCGTTTACTGCACCTAAATTTATGGACCGTTTTGGTACCTATAAAGCACTGGTGGTTGGTATCTCGACGCTGGGCTTAGCGGGTGTGATTATGTTGGTGCTTGCTGAGCACGCTACTCCAATCGCGTTCATGCTACCGATCTTCTTATCGTCAGTTGGCTTTGCTTGGATTCTTGGTGCTGCGGCAGGTAAAGCTCTAGAACCTTTCGGTGACCGTGCGGGTACAGCTGCTGCGCTGCTTGGCTTGTTCCAAATGAGCGGTTCAGGGCTTCTTGTGGGTACCATGCAACGTCTTGATTTAACGTCGCAAGTGATGATTGCTCTGCAAATGTTCCTGATTGTTCCTGCGTTATTAGTGCTTGCGAGCAAAGCGGGTAAGTCTTGGCACACGACGTTTGCTAAGGCATAAGTTACAAGGGTGACAAAATATACAAATGGCGGTTTTCGAAACGTTAAAACATGGTATATTTGTCACTCATTGAAACGTTAGTCCCCAACGGAAAATACTGTAATGTCATTAACAACCTACGAAATGGCGCGCGTCTTAGAACAAATGGAAGATGCACCTGAAAAGGTCATGTTTGGTAAACTGCTTAAAGAGCTAGGCAACCAAAGTGAAGAGCGTATTCGCAGTGCGGCAAAACAAGTTCCAATCGATACTTTGCGAGATATCATTTACCAATTTCAGCGTGTGGTAGAGTCTCGTAAGGGTGAGCAGGTTCAGCTATTGGCAAAAGAACTTGCAGAGCAAGGCATCTCTGCTGAAGAGCTACAAGCTTTTCTAAATAAGTAAGCTTATCCCAGTTAAAAAAGAAACCACTCAATTGAGTGGTTTCTTGCGTTTGGGCTGTAGCATTTAGCTTTAGCAGTTCAAAAGAGGTGAAAACTTATTTTAATTCCTGAACTGCGCTTTCAAAACTCTATCAAGTGAGAATGGTCCTGCGCCCCACACGACAACGATAAGAATCATTAACCCCCAAAGCTGATGATCGTAGAAGCCTTGATCCCACAATACAGGGTAAGACACGACAGCAATGATATTGAAAACGAACAACACCGCAGCCATAGGTCGTGTTAATAAACCGAGCGCTAAAAACATCGGTAGAATTAACTCAGCGGCAGTGCCCATGTAAGCAGCCAATTCCCAAGGTAGCAGTGGCACTTGGTATTCCAATTCAAACAAGTAAAGCGTGCTATCCCAAGTAGCTATCTTGGTGAGTCCAGAATTAAAGAATACCCACGCCACCCAAAGGCGACAAAATAGTAGAAGCACTGGAACAAAAAGTGCCTGTGATTTCTCAATCAAACTGTCGTATTGAGCCATCATGTTCGTGACTGTGTTGTTATCCATGTTATGCCTCCAATTCGGCATTGATTGAAAAACCTGAGATGACGTTTAGCGCCATAACAGTATTCAGATGTTGTAGTAATAAAGGATCGATTGCTGAGAGTGTTCGACCTGATTGCAATTCAGTGAGGAGTTGGTGGCTCTCTTCACTCAAACTATGGCTCTCAACCTGTGAATTCTCAGCTCGGATTAACACCCCAAATTCAGCTTGGTTGATGTCTAGCCCATCAAGTTGCTGCTGATAGATGGCGTGTTCAAGCGCGATAATCGTGTAACTAGAATGAATCAGTGTTATTGAATCTTTGAGATGAAAGACTAAAGCGCCTTGTTGCTCTTGTGGTACATCTGCAAGGCAAGAAAGAGGTCTCTGGTCGACATGTGCTTGTGACGAAAACCTTACCAAGCTATCTTTCTGCCATTCATACAAAGCCACTTCACCGAGATAAGGTGCAGCCTCAATAACGGCAGGAAAGGCTTGGATAGTCTGTTCAAAGTGTTCACCGTAACCACTGACATCACCAGAGGTCGATGGATAATGTAAGACATGTTGACGAGCCATCTGTTGGAAGCACTCTTCACCAACCAACATTTCAGTGAGTGGGTAGGTTGCTGCCAGAACTTCGCTCAAGCTGATCACAAAGTTATTACGGTAAATCTGGATGCGTTGTTCATCGGTAAAATGGTCGCTCACTATGTCGCAGTACTCACCATTGTTTTGATAGCGTAGGGCGTTAGCAAACTCCAATTGAACCTCTGCTAGGGAGTGGCTCATGAGGCGCGACTCCTTTGGTTGAACTTGTCGTGTTGATACAAGATATCACTGGCTTTGGTTGCTTCAGCCAATAAAACTTGTGGCTCTGGGATATCGAGATCCCACTCAATCAAGGTATGGCGCAAACCATGTTGTGCAACCCAGTCAGTGTAGAGTTTCCACACTTCGTCACAGACAGGTTTACTGTGTGTGTCTATCCAGATCTCACCTTGTTCAAGCTTCTTTTTGGTAAAACCTGCCAAGTGAATCTCTTCAACTTTGTCTGCTGGTATTCCGTTTAAGTACTCTTCACAACTAAAGCCATGATTAAAAGATGAGACGAAAATATTATTGAAATCGAGCAGTAGGCGACACTCAGTACGCTTTTGTACCTCAGCCAAAAACTCCCACTCAGGAATAGTAGAATGCTTGAAGGATAGGTAGCTCGATGGGTTCTCAATCAACATCGGGCGTTGCAAGCTGTCTTGAACCTCGATGACATTACGACAGAAGACTTCCAATGCTTCTTCTGTGTAAGGCAGCGGTAGCAAGTCATTGAAGTAATGACCACCTGTCTGACTCCAACTGAGATGATCAGAAACCAAGAAGGGTTCGATATCATCAATGAGCTCTTTTAATTGCACAAGATGATGTTGATTGATGCGCTCAACAGAACCTAGCGACAACCCAACACCGTGACAACTGATGTTGTGTGCGTGACGAATTTCTCTGAGTTGTTGTCGTTGCGGTGATTGAGCTAAGAAGTAGTTCTCGCTGTGAACTTCTAACCAACTTACTAAGGCTGGATTTTGGCTAAAGAAGTCCAAGTGCGGTGTTCTAAGGCCAACCCCTGCGTAGGGGTGAAGAGTTTGAGTCACAACGATTCTCCTAACAAGAAGTGGAGGTGAGCTGAATGTCAGCTCACCATACTAAGCAGCTCAATTATGATGATTGAGTGTTACCACCTGATAATTTGCCACATAGCCCTTTAGGTACGACTACGAACGCATCGGATTGGTTGTCTTCTTTTGCTGTACCCGCACATGAGCTTGTTTTGGTTGCACAATCATTTTGGCCAGCTTTTGCCACGCCGTAGCATTTTTCTTTTGCTGCTGCTTCCGCAGGTGCTGATGTAAGAACTGCACCGCCGAACGCTAGTACACTTGTGATTGCAGCTGTAACAGCAAGATTAGAATTTTTCATAGTCATTCCCTCTAGGACTTAATAGTATTTTCATATCGCAGGTTAATGGATTGTTAACTTGCTTACTAAAAAGGATTGGAACAACCGGGAAATAATTTCACGGTATTATAAAAATTATCAATATTAATGATGTTTCATCTCTTAAGTTATTGAATTAATGATGTTAATTTTTGATTGTTTTTTCTTCTTATTATCCTAAACGCAGCCTAGTGTTTAGGTTATAATCAACTTTTATGTATAAATACCCAGTAGTGAGCATATCCAATGATAGATCCTTCGCTTTTACTCGATGGCCTAAACGATAAACAACGTGAGGCGGTCGCGGCACCTTTAGAAAACCTACTTATTCTGGCAGGTGCAGGCAGTGGTAAAACGCGAGTGTTGGTGCATCGTATCGCTTGGCTGCAAAGCGTAGAGCAAGCATCACCGTTCTCTATTATGTCGGTTACCTTCACCAACAAAGCGGCAGCAGAGATGCGTGGTCGTATTGAAGAGTTGATGATGGGTAGTTCGTCAGGCATGTGGAACGGCACCTTCCATGGTATCTGTCACCGCATCCTTCGTGCTCACTACCTAGATGCAAAACTGCCAGAAGATTTCCAGATCATTGATTCTGATGATCAGATTCGTTTGCTACGCCGCTTAATCAAGGCGCAAAACCTCGATGAAAAGCAGTGGCCTGCTAAGCAAGCTTCTTGGTGGATCAATGGCAAGAAAGACGAGGGGTTACGCCCAAGTCACATTGACGCCTACCATGATCCAATAACTCAAACGTGGTTAAAGATCTATTCTGCTTACCAAGAAGCATGTGACCGTGCTGGTTTGGTCGACTTTGCGGAAATCTTGCTGAGATCGCATGAACTATTACGCGATAAGAAACACATTCGAGAGCATTACCAAGCACGCTTTAAGCATATCCTTGTCGATGAATTCCAAGATACCAACAACATCCAATACGCTTGGCTTCGGATGATGGCTGGCCCAGATTGTCGCGTGATGATCGTAGGTGATGATGACCAATCTATCTATGGTTGGCGTGGTGCGAAGATCGAAAATATTCAGAAGTTCTTGGATGAATTCCCAGGAGCTTCGACGGTTCGACTTGAACAAAACTACCGTTCAACTAAAACCATTCTGCAGGCGTCGAACGAGCTTATCTCGAACAACACCGAACGTATGGGTAAAGAGCTGTGGACCGATGGTAACGATGGCGAGCCAATCTCTGTGTACTCAGCTTATAACGAGCTAGATGAAGCACGTTTCACGGTCAGCAAAATCAAAGAGTGGCAAGAGAAAGGCGGTGCGTTAGAAGATACCGCGATGCTTTATCGTAATAACGCCCAATCTCGTGTTCTTGAAGAAGCTTTGATCCAAGGTGGTCTACCTTACCGAATCTACGGCGGCATGCGATTCTTCGAGCGTCAAGAAATCAGAGACGCCTTGAGCTACATGCGCCTCATGAGCAACCGCAGTAATGATGCCGCGTTTGAACGTGTGGTTAATACGCCAACGCGTGGCTTGGGTGATAAAACGTTAGAAACGATTCGTCTTGCTGCTCGTGATCGTGGTGCAACCATGTGGGAAGCCAGTGTTGCTTTGATAGAAGAGCAAGTGCTACCCGGTCGTGCTGCGGGCGCATTAAGTCGTTTTATCGAGCTGATTAATGCGCTTGAAGATGACACGTTGGAACTTAGCCTGCATGAACAAACCGACCACGTGATTAAATCGTCGGGTCTGTTTGCTATGTACGAGCAAGAGAAGGGTGAGAAGTCGAAGGCACGTATCGAGAACTTGGAAGAATTGGTAACGGCAACGCGCCAGTTTGAAAAGCCGGAAGAAGCGGATGAGATGAGCATGCTGACGGCGTTCTTAACTCACGCAGCTTTGGAAGCGGGTGAAGGTCAGGCCGATGAGTTTGACGATGCGGTTCAGTTAATGACTTTGCACAGTGCTAAAGGCCTAGAGTTTCCAATGGTGTTCATGGTGGGTGTCGAAGAAGGCATGTTCCCAAGCCAGATGTCGGCCGAAGAAGCGGGGCGTTTAGAAGAAGAGCGTCGCCTGTGTTACGTAGGCATGACCCGTGCGATGGAGAAGCTTTACATCACTTATGCTGAGATGCGTCGTCTGTACGGTCAGGACAAATATCATAAGCCATCACGTTTTATTCGTGAGCTGCCAGAAACCTGTCTGGATGAAGTGCGTATGAAAGCGCAAGTCAGCCGCCCTGCAAGCAGTGGTCGCTTTAGCCAAACCGCTGTGAAAGAGAACTTCAATGAAACAGGCTTTAGCTTGGGCTCTCGCGTGAAGCACCCTAAGTTTGGTGAAGGCACCATCATCAACTTCGAAGGAAGTGGCCCACAAAGCCGAGTTCAAGTGGCGTTTAATGGTGAAGGGATTAAGTGGTTAGTAACGGCTTACGCGCGTTTAGAGCAGCTTTAATCTATTACTTTAATATCTAAAAAGCAGTTTGGTCTTTAAAAACCGTTCAGCATTCAAAAGTAATCCGCATTAAAAACAGAAAGAGCAGCCAATGGCTGCTCTTTTTTATTGCTCGAAACCAGTCTAAATAGGCAGGTTCCGAGCTTAAGGCATTCCTGCCTAGAAAGGAGACTTACAGTGCTGCAAGTGCCGCTTCGTAGTTTGGTTCTTCAGTGATCTCTGCAACCAACTCGCTGTGTGTTACCACACCTTTTTCATCAACAACGACAACTGCACGTGTAGTTAGGCCTGATAGCGGACCTTCAGCAATCGCTACGCCGTAGTCTGATGCGAATGTAGGAGAACGGAAAGTCGAAGCGTGTTGAACGCCTTCAATGCCTTCTAGTTCGCAGAAGCGACCCGCAGCAAATGGTAGGTCAGCAGAAATACAAACAACAACCGTGTTCTCAAGTTCTGCCGCTTTTGCGTTGAACGTACGTACGCTCGTTGCACAAGTTGCTGTGTCGATGCTTGGGAAGATGTTTAGAACCACTTTCTTGCCTTCAAGAGAAGCAAGAGTCAGTTCAGAAAGATCGCCTGCAGCAAGTGCAAAGCTTGGTGCCTGTTCGCCAGTTTGTGGGAATGTGCCAGTTAGCGGTACAGCAGCGCCTTTGAAGGTAACGTGTGACATGAATTTGTCCTTAATTTAATTATGGTTATGAAACTAGTTGAGCCTAGTAAGACTTACGTTACTCGGAAGTGGTTAAGAAGTGAATGCTTTAAATGTCCGAATTGTAATCAAAGGTCTTTGATTTACTTGATTGAGAGAGGGATAAGTGAAGCGACAGATAAAGAAAAACCCCGAGAGCTTGCGCTCATCGGGGTCTATAGTCTTACTCGCAGCAATCCGGCTACTAAGTGTGCTCCATGCATCAAATCCATGATAGTGTGCTGTTATCCTTCAGCGTATTCCTTTCGTCGCCTTCCTAGCGGTGTCCTTGATCTTATCCTGATCTGCCAACAATCCTCGTTAGCGCGCGTCACTTGTTCCTTGAGCGGTGTCCTTTACATCATCCTGATGTTCAGTCCTTTCCTCGTCCAGAGGTGTCCATTGTCTTTCCTTAGTAGCAACCATCCTAGTTACTATTGCGTCCATTCAATGTCCATTTCGCTATCCATGCCGATTATTCATCCTGAGTAATCGAATCTTCATCCTGAAGATAACCAAGTCCTTGGCGTTTCCTGTTCCGTGTCAGCATCCTTCCGACACCATTCATATTACCGATTCCTTATTTATCAGCAATGGTGCATAAGCGAATTTCTATATAATTATTTGAATGATAAATGTACGTATTGTTTAATTTCAATCGGTTACGGTTTGTGGGTGACTAATTTCGTCATCAAATATCGATATTTACTCACTGCCTTGTGAGAGATCTCGCACAAGGCTGCGAGTAAAAAGGGAGGATTATTCCCTATTGGCCAATAGCTGCACCTTCACGGCGAGGGTCTGCAGCACCTTCTAGACCATCTTTTGTGATGCGAATAGCGTGTAAACCCGAGTTAAGATCGCGAACGTTGACCTCAAATCCCATCTTTTCTAGCTCAGGTTTGAAGTTTTCCGCTGATGTTCCTTTTTCCAAATCTAAGGTACCGAAGCGATTTAGGAAGTGTGGTTGGTTGATCGCTTGTTGGATATCCATGTCCCATTGGGTGTGAGCAATGATCGCTTGTGCCACATAACCTATGATACGGCTGCCTCCCGGAGAGCCAATTGCCATGTAAGGTTTATCGTCTTGCATGATGATGGTCGGTGCCATTGAAGAACGTGGGCGCTTACCCGGTTCAAGTCGGTTCGCGATAGGTTTGCCATCGTTATGAGTCTTGAATGAGAAGTCGGTTAGTTCGTTATTGAGTAGGAAACCTCTAACCATCAAACGTGAGCCAAAGGCATTCTCAATAGTGGTAGTCATCGATACGACATTGCCATCACTATCGACAATGTTGAAGTGGCTGGTGGACGGCAACTCAATAGAAACATCTTGGCTTCTCTGCATCGCATGATCCCACGGTGGGGTGCCTGAAGGTGCGCTGTCTAATGCCTTACCTGCGGTAATTAACTGAGCACGCTCCTGCAAATAGTCAGTATTCACTAACCCTTGGGTTGGCATAGGCACATAATCTTGGTCTGCCATGTACATACCACGGTCTGCAAAGGCTAAGCGAGAAGCGTCTGCTAACACTTGCCAAGATTTTGCGTCGTTTGGCCCCCATGATTTGAGGTCAAACTGCTCAGTCATTGCAAGGATTTGTCCAACCGTTAACGCACCTGAACTTGGTGGCCCCATTCCGCAAATATCGTAGCTTTCATAAGCAGAACAAACCGGTTCGCGCTGCTTGATCGAATAGGCGTCGAAATCTTTCTGTGCCAATACGCCCGGGTTACCTTTCGCTGTTTGTACTGTGTTAATGATGTCGGCAGAAATCTCACCTTGGTAGAAAGCTTTAGCACCATCCTTCGAGATAGCGTGTAACGTTGCCGCGTATTCAGGGTTCTTAAGTTGCGTGCCAGCGGCTTTCGGGCTGCCATCGGCATTGAAGAAGTAGGCTTTAGTTGTCGCAAAGCGGCTCAGACGTTCTTGGTCGTTTTCAATCAAGGTGGCTAAACGTGGACTGATAGTAAAACCTTCTTCAGCTAACTGAGCGATAGGTTTAATCAGTGATGCCCATTCGAGCTTGCCGTATTTCTGGTGAGTGTCCCACAGCAATTGCACCGTGCCCGGCGTGGCAACAGAACGACCGCCAACCACGGCATCATAGAATTTAAGCGGTTGTCCGCTCTCATCTTGGAATAGACGTGGTGTTGCATCAAGTGGTGCGGTTTCACGACCATCGTAGGTCTTGAGCTGTTTGTCTTTGCCATCAAAATAGACAAGGAAAGCGCCGCCACCAATACCTGATGACTGAGGTTCCACCAAGCCAAGCATAAGCTGCACGGCAACCATGGCGTCAATTGCGTTACCACCACGAACAAGTACATCAGCACCGGCTTGTGTTGCAAGAGGGTTGGCTGCGGTGACCATCCAATCGTTGGCTTTAACGAGTTGTTTGGTTTCTAAACCACTACTTTGTTCGGGTGCGACGGAATCGGCAGCTTGATTTGCCCAACTGACGTGAGAGGAAAAAAGTAGGGTAGAAGTGGCGAGGGTTGTTAGTTTTGTTTTCCACTGCATGATCTTCTCCTTTTAATATGCAGAGCTAGATTGGCAGTGGAAAGATTAGATAGCCAGTGCGTTGTTAACGAATTGTAATCTTGATTCGAATTTAAGCGATTAAACCGGACAGCGACTGCCAAAGAATACTCGCGCCAATCAGGCTGAATACGACGCCACATAAGCCATCGATGTATACCGTTGCTTCGCTCAGTTTCTTCTGTAGAGCCTTAGTCGAAAGCATCCACGCCAGTAGTGAAAACCAAAACAGAGACAGACCAAACAGGATGATAAGCGCAAAACCTTTACCTGATAGAGACATGTCGGCAGGCACTAAGCTCGACATCAAGCTGATAAAGAACACCAAAGCCTTTGGGTTGAGAATATTGGTCGCAAACCCTTTCGAAAATGCCTGACGCTTGTTGGTCAAAATAAGATCTTTGGCATTGATGGTATCGTCGTCATCGTCGTGGTTCTGAATGATTTGCCAGGTTGCTTTGAGGGCACCGTAGCCTAAGTAGAGCAAGTAGCTACCGCCAGCCAATTGGATAATGGCAAATAGGGTTGGTTGCTGGTGGACTAGGTAACTGATTCCCGTCAGGCTCAGCAACGAATGCAGTAAGATCCCGCAAGATAAACCAAGCGCAATGTACAAGCCTGTTTGTCTGCCGTGGCGTGTCGCATTTTGCACGACTAACGCAAAGTCTGGGCCGGGGCTCATCAAAGCGATGAAATGGATAGAGGCGAGGGTGATCAGTATGGTGACTTCGTTCATGTCAGTTCTCAATAACGTTGCCGCTATTATTAAATAAGTAATCGTATTGAGCGTAGCTTACCGCGATTTGAAATCGAGCAATTGTAAATTATCAACACTTAGTTGATTTGTGAAGGTGGTACGCCGAATGTGGTTTTGAATGCTTTGGAGAAGTGTGCTTGATCATAGAAGCCTACTTGGTGCGCGACCTTAGTACCACAGATCCCAGATTTAATCAGGCGCATGCTCTGTTCCATACGCAAACGGCTCAGCCACGCGTAAGGGGTGATACCCATTCTGTTCTTAAAGTGGCGTTGGAATTGAGTTGTGGTTAAGCCGCACAGCTCAGACAGTTGTTCTAATCGCACTGGCTGATCCAAATTCGCCATCAAATAGTCTTTGAGTGTATCAATCGATTGATTGCCCAGTTTGATGTCACTCTTCGATCCAAATTTGGCATAACGATCGACGATCGTCGAGAATCCCTCGAATGGTAAGCAATCTTGAGCGAGTTGGCTGATGTTTTGAGTTATTAAAAGACGGTGTAGGTTACACAATTGTAAAAACGCAGCTTGATCGGAGAGGATCAACTCTGAAAAGCCTAATGTGTGACCATTTTGCTTGGGATCGGCAAGATCTTGAAACCATTGGGGAGAAACTGCAAACACGCTGACTTGATAACCTGAATCGAGTTTGGAGTGCCCATCATGCAGCTCATCAGGTGGCATGATAACAACTTGGCCAGCTCCGACATGGTGACTCGCACCTTGATAGACAAACTTTTGTTGGCCTTTTGTTATTAAGCCAATGTGAAAGTCCAAATGATAGTGGCGCTGAAAGGCAAACTCTTGGTATTGAGCTTGGATCAGGCTGATATCTTCTGTTGGGGTAGAGTAGTAGTGGACTTTATCCATGGTACAAAAAAGCTTGGTTAAATAGTCATCAATTCAACCAAGCTTATCTTCGTCACTCGCAGTTGTCTTGTAAAAAACGATCAGTTCTTTTGTTTAGCTTGTTTGTTCTTCTTGTTGTTACTCAAACCATCAAAGCTGAATACCACTAATGCCCCCCAAATAAAGGCAAAGGTAACAGCTTTGTCTGACGTAAAGGCTTCACCATAAATCAGCACGGCCAATAAGAACATTAAGCTTGGACCGATGTACTGGAAGAAACCCAGTGTCGATAGTTTTAATCGCGTAGCTGCACCCGTAAAACACAGTAAAGGGATGGTTGTAATCACACCAGCAGCAACCAGTAATAGGTTGAGCTGCATCGGGTTCATTGATAAGTCTGAGGTTGGACTATCGGCAATAAACAGTAAGTAGGTTGCGGCGAGAGGCAGCATCACCAGAGTTTCAATGAACAGACCCGTTTGTGCTTCTAAGCTGACTTTCTTACGCAGCAAGCCATAAAAGCCAAAGCTAAAGGCTAGGGCAATGGCGACGATCGGTACTGAGCCGAAGGCAATTAATTGGATTAATACGCCAATCGCAGCAAGAGCCACAGCAAACCATTGCAGCTTACGTAAGCGTTCGCCAAGGAAGAGCATCCCAAGTAACACGTTAATCAGAGGGTTGATGTAATACCCCAAACTGGCATCGAGCATGTGATTGGAATTCACCGCCCAGATAAAGATCAGCCAGTTAGCACCCACCAAAATAGACGTCGCTACCAAATAGAGCATTTTTGGTTTTGAGGTCAAGGTGTCGCGGACTTTACGCCAGCTGCGGCCAATGTGCAGTAAGAAAGCGAGTAGGAAAAAAGACCATACTACACGGTGGCTGAGGATCTCTAACGGGGAAACGTCACTTAAAGATTTGAAATATATAGGGGCGATACCCCACATTGTGTAAGCGCCGACGGCAAGCAAAACTCCTTGGCGCGTACGTTGTTGTTCTTCCTGTGTCATGCATCTTTCTCTAGCACTGAGTGCTTATTAATAAGATTTATAAGAGAGTTGGTCAGTATAGGAGCGATAACCCTTTTCACCTAACAATTTGCGGTTTAATTCGCCAGCGTTCCCCTCTACAATGTGCGACTTGCTTGCCGAAGATGCTTGCTGATTTCATACCTCGATTAGGAACCACAATGACCGCCACTCTGATTGCTGAGCAAATACCAACTCCCGCGAATGATGCGCAAACCATCTTGCAAGATGTGTTCGGCTATCAAAGCTTTCGCGATGGTCAGCAAGAGGTCATTGATTTGGCCGTTGAAGGCAAAGACAGCTTGGTGATTATGCCAACCGGTGGTGGTAAATCTCTGTGTTACCAAATTCCGGCTTTGGTTCGTGAAGGGCTGACTCTGGTTATCTCACCGCTGATCTCGTTGATGAAAGACCAAGTCGACCAATTGAAGGCCAATGGTGTTGCCGCTGAGTGTATTAACTCTTCAATGCCACGTGACCAATTGCTGAATGTGTTCAATCGTATGAACTCAGGTCAGCTGAAAATGGTGTATGTGTCACCAGAGCGTGTGTTGATGCGTGATTTTATCGAGCGTCTTCAAGGTTTACCGCTTTCGATGATTGCAGTCGATGAAGCGCACTGTATCTCTCAATGGGGTCACGACTTCCGCCCTGAATACGCATCATTAGGTCAGCTTAAACAGTATTTCCCGCATGTGCCTTACATGGCGCTCACAGCAACCGCTGATGATGCGACGCGCAAAGATATTATCTCGCGCTTACAGCTCCTGGACCCGCATACTTACTTAGGCAGCTTTGATCGCCCTAATATTCGCTACAACTTGGTTGAGAAGCACAAACCCGTGTCACAGGTGGTTCGCTACCTAGAAACACAAAAGGGCAATTGCGGCATCATCTACTGTGGTAGCCGTAAGAAAGTGGAGATGGTGACCGAGAAGCTGTGCAATAACGGTATTCGCGCCGCGGGTTATCACGCTGGTATGGACACCGATGAGCGTGCTTACGTTCAAGAAGCCTTTCAACGCGATGATATTCAGATCGTGGTCGCGACTGTTGCCTTCGGTATGGGCATCAACAAACCCAACGTACGCTTTGTGGTGCACTTTGATATCCCACGCAATATCGAGTCTTACTATCAAGAGACCGGTCGTGCAGGTCGCGATGGTTTGCCTGCTGAAGCGATGATGCTGTTTGACCCGGCTGATATGGGTTGGCTGCGTCGTATGCTAGACGAGAAAGAAGAAGGCCCACAGAAACAAGTTGAGATGCACAAGCTGAATGCGATGAGTGCCTTTGCTGAAGCGCAAACGTGTCGTCGTCAGGTTCTGCTTAACTACTTTGGTGAGTATCGCGAGAAGCAATGTGGCAACTGCGATATCTGCCTCGATCCACCTAAGCATTTTGATGCGACTAAAGAAGCGCAGAAGGCGTTGTCTTGTGTGTACCGTGTCAATCAGTCGTTTGGTATGGGCTACGTAGTCGAAGTGATGCGTGGTATGCAGAATATTCGTGTCCGTGATAATGGTCACGATAAGCTATCTACCTACGGTATTGGCCGCGATCACAGTCATGATTACTGGATCAGTATCTTCCGTCAGCTGATTCATAAAGGCTTGCTGTTCCAGAACATCACTCGTAACTCAACTTTACAGCTAACAGAAGAAGCCCGCCCGCTGCTGCGCGGTGAGATGTCTTTGGAATTGGCTGTTCCTCGTTTAGATACAGCGGTGCGTAATGCTAAGTCCGATAAGTTAAGCAGCAAGAATTACGATAAGAAGCTGTTTGCGAAACTGCGTAAGCTGCGTAAGTCGATTGCTGATGAAGATGGCTTGCCACCATATGTGGTATTCAGCGACGCGACCTTGATTGATATGGCTGAAATACTACCTACTTCATACGGAGAAATGCTGGCAGTCAACGGTGTCGGTCAACGTAAACTGGATAAGTACGCAGACCCATTCCTAGATCTGATTCAAGAACACATCACCACACACGGCTAGTTTGCGAGAAACGTCTAACTAATAGAAAAAGAATAAGGTTAATAGGGACATGACAACACAAACAGAATTTGGCTTAAGAGAGTATCTGGCTGAGGAAGGGCGTTTATTGATTACGTCTCCAAGTTTTGATTTTGATTCTTATGAAGTGTTAGGTGAAAAGCTGGTGGCATTGCTGTCAGCGTCTGTTGTTGAAAAACAATGGGACGCCGATATGCACTCTTGGTTGATTGATTTTGAAGATTGTCGAATGTTCTTAAAGTCTGAGCATTACAGTGAATCAATTTGGTTTGAGTCGTTAAACGCGGAAGAAAGCCGAGAAGAGTTTGATTATCTCGCGACGCTTTTCAAGCGCGGTTTTTAACTTTAGGCATAGCTTCTAAAGCACAGCTTCTAGCGCTATTCACCAATAAAAGTGAGGATAAACGTTTGCGTTTGTTCTCACCATTGCAGCCAATATTGATTAATGTATAATCGCCCGCCGCTCAATAGAGCAAATTATAGAAACATTTTTAATTCACATTATTGGTAAGAGCTTTCTTGGATTATTCGAAGAAATGACTCGATTTGGGTTCCCTCACCCCCAAACCAAACTAAAAAGGTACAGCATGAGTAACTTTACCCCTGCGCAACAGCGCAAAGCCCTAGCACTATTAGTTTTGTTCCATTTGGTGATTATTGCGTCAAGCAACTATCTGGTTCAGCTACCTTTTACCGTCTTCGGTATGCACACCACTTGGGGTGCTTTCACTTTCCCGTTTATCTTCCTAGCGACCGATCTGACCGTACGCATTTTTGGCGCGCAGCTTGCCCGTAAAATTATTTTCTTAGTGATGTTACCAGCGCTGGCCGTTTCTTATTTCTTGTCAGTGGTGTTCTTTGAAGGTTCATTCCAAGGCTTTAGCCAATTAGGTGAGTTCAACTTGTTTGTTGCTCGTATCGCCGCGGCGAGCTTCATGGCTTATTTACTGGGTCAGATCTTAGATGTGCATGTTTTCAACCGTCTGCGTCAGCTTAAACAGTGGTGGGTTGCCCCAACATGTTCAACGCTATTCGGTAATGCCATTGATACAATCGCTTTCTTTGCGATTGCTTTCTATCAAAGCCCAGATCCATTTATGGCCGAGCATTGGACTGAGATTGCTTTAGTCGATTACGGATTCAAACTTATCATCAGCCTAGGCTTGTTCGTGCCTATGTACGGCGTGCTTCTTAACTACATTGTTAGAAAGCTAACCGCAGTGAACCCTGACTTTAAAGCGACAGGCGTGAACGCTTAAGTTTGAGATTTGTAACACAAAGCATTAATGCAGCGATAAGAAAAAGCCCAAGTTAGTCTATTAACTTGGGCTTTTTTAATTTCTAGCGTCAGATACTAATATCAGAGGCATTTAATATTCAATGGCCAGCCAATATCGGTTTGTCTATTCGACTCGATCTCTAGCTCTGCAGCGGTCAGCGGATTGTCAGCTAACCATTGCTTAGAAAGCGTTAGGGTTAGATTGTTGTCATTCGTCGTCAGTTTGAACTCAGGCTCTAGCGCTGGGTTACGACGGTGGGTCAGCAAAATAGCTAAACGCAGAATACGTAAAATACGCTTGCTACTGGTTCCTGAGATAGCGTGTTGCTCTGGTAATGAGGTTAACTGTTCACGGTAGCGACGAGTTAACTCACCCAAGTAGTGCTTTTGCGCTCGAGTAAAGCCAGGTAGGTCTAAGTTCTGCAGCAGATAAGCGCTGTGCTCACCGCCTTTTTTGAAATCGATGGTTAAACCAATCTCGTGAAGCTTAGCTGCCGTTTGCAATAGCACACCAGCTTGAGGTTCTGAAACCCACGCTTCGGCGCCCGCTTGGTCTAGCAGCGTTTGTGCGACTACTGCTACTTGTTCACCGTAGCTTACGTCCATTTGGTAGCGTGATTGAACACTCTTAATGGTACGCGCTCGGATATCTTCTTGGCGTAGCTCATCAACCATCTCGTAGGCTAGGCCTTCACGGAGTGCGCCGCCTGCGAGTGTCATTGAATCTATTTCAAGCAGCTCAAAAATAGCAATAAGAATAGAAAGGCCACTCGGGAACACTAATGCGCGTTCAAGGGTAAGTCCTTCGATTTCTAGCTCTTCCAAGCGCTCAGTAATCATCGCTTGTTTCTGTAGACGCTTAAGTTTGGCATGAGTAATCACTTCATCCATGCCTTGCGCCAACATGATCTCTTGCAGTGCTTGAACGGTACCGCTGGCGCCCACACACACATCCCATCCGATATCAGTGTAGCTATCTAGGATAGGAGCCAACGTCGACTTCGCCGCTTCAATGGCGTTGTTAAAGTTGGTAGCGGTTAATTGGCGGTTTTTAAAGTGGCGCTCAAGCCAAGTAACACAGCCCATCTTTAGGCTGGTTAGGGCTTTCGCTGAGAAGCCTTCACCAATGATCATCTCGGTGCTTGCGCCACCAATATCAACAACCAGTCGGCGGCCGCTGCCACCAGAAGTGTGTGCTACGCCTTTATAGATAGTCGCAGCTTCTTCTTCTCCGGAGATAACATTGATGTCGTAACCAAGGATCTGGTTCGCTTTCTCTAGAAATATATCCACATTGATAGCAGTACGTAGGGTCGCTGTACCGACAATGCGGATATTTTCTTTCGGAATATCTTGCAGTCGCTCTGCAAAGAGACTCAAACAGTCCCAACCGCGCTGCATGGCTTCTGTACTAAGCGCATTATTTTCATCTAAGCCTGCAGCTAAACGCACTTTGCGCTTAATTTTAGCCATGGTTTGTACGCTGCCATCGATATGACGCACAACGAGCATATGAAAACTGTTCGACCCGAGGTCGATTGCAGCGTAAAGCGGGGGTGACACTGTTTGACTCATAAGCGACTAAGCTTCCTTGTTATGACGCGGTTGGCGTGGGCGACGGTTCTGGTTTGGTTTACGGTTCCCGTTGCGTGGGCCATTGTTGTTTGAGCGGCGTTGTTGCGGGTTACGTGTACGTAAGCGCAATGGTGCTGGTAGATCTTCTAGCAGTGCAGAAGCATCGTAGTCAGACACAGGGATCGCGTGCTCAATGTATTCTTCGATTGGTGGCAAGTTGATTGCGTAATCTTCACAAGCAAAGCTGATCGAGTGACCACTTGCACCAGCACGACCTGTACGGCCGATACGGTGAACGTAATCTTCACAGTCATCAGGTAGGTCGAAGTTGAATACGTGTGTTACTTGAGGAATGTGTAGACCACGTGCTGCAACGTCGGTTGCGACAAGCAGGTCAACATCACCTTTAGTGAATTGCTCAAGAATCTTTTCACGTTTCTTCTGAGGAACATCGCCAGTTAGCAGGCCAACACGGTGACCATCTGCAGCTAGGTGACCCCAAACAGACTCACATTTGTGCTTAGTGTTAGCGAAGATGATAGCGCGCTCTGGCCACTCTTCTTCAACTAGAGTCTGCAGCAGTGCCATTTTGTGTTCGTTTGATGGGTAGAACAGCTCTTCCTGAATGCGGTGACCTGTTTTACGCTCTGGCTCAACAACAACATGCTCTGGGTTGTGCATGTGTTCGAACGCTAGCTCTTGTACGCGGTAAGACAATGTCGCAGAGAACAGCATGTTCAGGCGATCTTTTGGCTCAGGCATACGGCGGAACAAGAAGCGGATGTCTTTGATGAAACCAAGATCGAACATGCGATCAGCTTCGTCAAGAACAACAGCTTGAATGTGGTTAAGGTTAAATACCTTCTGCTTGTAGAAATCGATGATGCGGCCAGTCGTACCAATTAAGATATCTGCGCCTTCTTCGATTTTACCTAGTTGCTTGTCGTAGCTTTCGCCACCGTAAGCAAGTGCTGCCTTGATACCTGTGCTTTCAACCAGAGAGTCAGCATCGTTGTAGATCTGAATCGCGAGTTCACGCGTTGGTGCCATAATAATCGCACGTGGCTGGTTAGGCTTACGCCCTTCATGCTCAGATGTTTTTAGCAGGTGGTTAAAAGTAGCAGTAAGAAACGCAAGCGTTTTACCAGTACCCGTTTGGGCCTGGCCTGCAATGTCTTGGCCGGTGAGCAGTACCGGGAGCGCCAAGGCTTGGATAGGGGTACAATAATCGAACCCTTTTTTCTCCAATCCTTCAATGACTTGCGGAAGTAAATCCAAGTCGGCGAACTTTTGCTCTGTGATATGCGTCTTTTTCATTGCTATAGAATATCAGCTTAAGCTTGCAATACGAAAGTAAATACATTCCAATAGGGCATCTATTTACTGGTTATCATCCAACCAGTTCTAAAAAATACATTGGAGTGGAAGATGAGTGATAAGATTTTGCAGCTAACTGATGACGGTTTTGATAACGATGTAATCAATGCTGCAGGCCCTGTTCTTGTTGATTTTTGGGCAGAATGGTGTGGTCCATGTAAAATGATTGCGCCGATTCTTGATGAAATCGCAGACGAGTACGAAGGCAAGCTCACAATCGGTAAATTAAATATCGACCAAAATGCTGGTACTCCACCAAAGTTTGGTATTCGCGGTATTCCAACGCTACTTCTTTTCAAAGATGGCGGCGTAGCAGCGACTAAAGTTGGTGCATTATCTAAAACTCAACTTAAAGAGTTCTTAGACGCTAACCTTTAATCAGGTCAGCATTTGAAAAGAAACCGTGCAGTTAACAAATGCGCGGTTTTGTTTTTTCTAAGCTATGGACTAGTCTTAGTTTTAGTGCTAATTTATCGCACGTTAATTGAACGAATTTCTCTTCTTGGTCGATCCTGTGACCAAATCCTTCTTAACTTAAGAAAACAGATCCTATTTTGACTAAACAAACTTCCACCACTATGAATCTTACTGAACTGAAGAACAGACCTGTGTCTGAGCTTGTTAAACTTAGCGAAAGCTTAGGTCTTGAAAATCAAGCTCGCCTAAGAAAACAAGACATTATCTTCTCCATCCTTAAAGCGCATGCAAAAAGTGGTGAAGACATCTTTGGTGATGGTGTTCTAGAAATTCTTCAAGACGGTTTTGGTTTCCTACGTAGCGCCGACAGTTCATACCTGGCTGGCCCAGATGATATCTACGTATCACCAAGCCAAATTCGTCGTTTTAACCTACGTACAGGTGACTCTATTGGCGGTAAAATCCGTCCACCTAAAGACGGTGAGCGTTACTTTGCACTGCTTAAAGTAAACACGGTTAACTACGACAAGCCAGACAACGCACGTAACAAGATTCTTTTCGAAAACCTTACTCCTCTTCACGCTAACGAACGTATGGTGATGGAAGCGGGTAATGGTGCGACTGAAGATATTACGGCTCGTATTCTTGACCTTGCATCTCCAATTGGTAAAGGTCAGCGTGGTCTGATTGTTGCTCCGCCTAAAGCGGGTAAGACAATGCTTCTGCAAAACATTGCTCAAAGCATTGCACGTAACCATCCTGAGTGTGAACTAATGGTTCTACTTATCGATGAGCGTCCAGAAGAAGTAACAGAAATGCAGCGTCTAGTTAAAGGCGAAGTAGTTGCTTCAACATTCGATGAGCCAGCATCTCGCCACGTACAAGTTGCAGAAATGGTTATCGAGAAAGCGAAGCGCCTTGTTGAACACAAGAAAGATGTAGTTATCCTACTGGATTCTATTACTCGTCTAGCTCGTGCTTACAACACTGTGATTCCTTCATCAGGTAAAGTTCTTACTGGTGGTGTTGATGCGAATGCTCTACATCGTCCAAAGCGTTTCTTCGGTGCGGCACGTAACGTAGAAGAAGGCGGTAGCTTAACGATCATCGCAACAGCACTGGTTGATACTGGTTCTAAGATGGATGAAGTAATCTACGAAGAATTCAAAGGTACAGGTAACATGGAACTGCACCTTAACCGTAAGATTGCTGAAAAGCGCGTATTCCCAGCGATTGATTTCAACCGCTCTGGTACTCGTCGTGAAGAGCTTCTTACTAAGCCTGATGAACTACAGAAGATGTGGATCCTGCGTAAGATTGTTCACCCTATGGGCGAAACTGATGCAATGGAATTCCTTATCGACAAGTTAGCAATGACTAAAACGAACGATGAGTTCTTTGACGCAATGCGTCGTCAGTAGTCTTGATTAGCTGATAGTTATTAAAAAGCGCTGCCTTCGGGTGGCGCTTTTTATTTGCATTTTATAGCGACAGCTTGCAGAATGAGCAAAAGTGTTAAAAGGAAGTTAAAATGCAACATGGACTGTTGTCATCATTACTCCTGTCTACTTCACTGTTATTTTCACCGGTTGGTATGAGCTATGCTACCGAGATGTCTCCACTTACAGTAGAGTCTTGGCTTGAGAATGATCAAGTAAAACTGAAAACTGCTGAACTACTAGAGCTTGTCGTACGTGACGAAGTCAATTCGCTACGCTTTGCGCTTGAGCGCCTGACATTTCCTCAGCAAGAGGTGGCTCGTTACCAACTCTTGAAGAAGCTTGAACAGCAAAAAATCGTACTCACACCCAAGATGTCTATCTTCATCGAGCAGCAACTTGCTATCACGCCCACTTATCAAGTCTTAGAGCGTGGAGATGGCTATGAGTTTACGGTACCTGCCTTTAATTACCCTTCAATTGCTAATCGCCTTATCAAACAATGGCGTCAAGATCAGAAGACATTGGTATTTGTGCTAGATGCAGAGAAACAGGAACTCGACCTAAAAGAGTGGTTATCTGGATCTGAACATCAAGTTCAAACGCGAGAAGCGTTGCTCATTAGAGAGCTAGACAGTTTGTCTCCTGAAGCGGTTGATTACCTAACTAAGCAACTCACCGCATCTTCTATTGTTAGTTGGTTACCTTCTACTGAGGTGGTGGTTCGATTAGCGCAAGTGAGCGAAGACCCAGAGGTTTACAAAATTCTATGGCGAATGAAGGCCGATTATCATAGCCAAGCTGAGCTAGTTCGCCTTGCTGAAACCAAACAAACGTTCGCGCTTGAACAGGTGATGGCAGCGACTAAGAACCCGCGTTTGAAAGATGAAGCGATTACTTTGCTTACCAAAGTTAACCCGTTATCAGAAGAGGTGAAGCTGTTCCTTGTCTCTAGGATGGCGATTGCTGATGAAGCACCATTAGTTGCGCGTGAACTCGCCAAACAAGGTCATACGCGATGGTTGCAAGATCTCGTCAATGATAACCCTCAGGTGAAGAGTTCTTTGATCGAGCAAGCATTACCGTAAAGTGGATTTTGCCTCTCAATAACCACACTAAAAAGGGGGGACCTCAGCGTCACCCTTTTTGATATACTGAGCGCAGAATAATCAGCATGTAGAAGTCCTATGAGTTTTAAAGATTTACGTGATTTTATCGACCATCTTGAAAGTATTGGTCAGTTGAAACGCATTTCTCACCCAGTCGATCCAGACTACGAAATGACCGAGATTAGCGACCGTACTCTACGTGCTGGTGGCCCGGCTCTTTTGTTTGAAAATCCAGTAGGCTATGACATGCCCGTTTTGACCAATCTATTTGGTACACCTAATCGGGTTGCTATTGGTATGGGACGTCAAGAAGTCAAAGAACTGCGTGAAGTGGGCAAGTTGCTTGCTTACCTAAAAGAACCTGAGCCACCAAAAGGCTTTAAAGACGCTCTTGATAAACTACCTGTGTTTAAGCAAGTCTTAAACATGCCAGCTAAACGCCTTCGCAAAGCGGCTTGCCAACAAGTGGTATGGCAAGGCGATGACGTCGACCTAGATAAAATCCCTGTGATGAGCTGTTGGGCTGATGATGTCGCGCCATTGCTAACATGGGGTTTAACGGTTACTCGTGGTCCAAACAAGAAACGCCAAAACTTAGGTATCTATCGTCAGCAGAAGATCGGCAAGAATAAAATCATCATGCGTTGGTTAGCCCACCGTGGTGGAGCATTGGATCTGCGTGATTGGATGGAAACTAACCCTGGGAAACCATTCCCAGTATCGGTAGCGTTTGGTGCTGATCCTGCCACCATTCTTGGTGCGGTTACGCCAGTGCCGGATAGTTTATCTGAGTACGCGTTTGCAGGCTTACTACGTGGTAGTAAAACTGAGGTCGTTAAATCAATCAGCAACGACTTAGAAGTTCCCGCAAGTGCAGAAATCGTGATGGAAGGTTACATCGACCCGAATGAATTCGCAGATGAAGGGCCTTACGGAGATCATACTGGTTACTACAACGAGAAAGAAAAGCACCATGTGTTTACTATTACTCATGTAACCATGCGCGAGAACCCTATCTATCACAGCACCTATACTGGCCGTCCACCTGATGAGCCAGCGGTATTGGGTGTTGCGCTAAATGAAGTGTTTGTGCCTATTCTTCAAAAGCAGTTCCCAGAGATTGAAGATTTCTATCTACCGCCTGAAGGTTGTTCGTACCGAATGGCAGTCGTGACCATGAAGAAGCAATACCCAGGTCACGCTAAGCGAGTGATGATGGGTGTATGGTCTTTCTTACGCCAATTCATGTACACCAAATTTGTATTGGTGTGTGATGAAGATGTGAATGCACGTGATTGGTCTCAAGTAACCGCAGCGATGTGCGAACATATGGATCCGTCACGCGATAGCCTGATGATAGAGAACACGCCGATCGATTCATTGGATTTTGCCTCACCCGTGGTTGGGTTAGGTTCTAAGATGGGTCTAGATATTACTAAGAAGTGGGACGCAGAGTTAGCGTTATCGCCAGATGTCCAAACAGCACCTGTAAATAGTGAACATATTGAGGGTAGCTTGGCTGAGTTAACCAAGGTTCATCCTGAAATTATTGATGTTCACCTGCAAAACGACAATGCCAGCATGGTTGTGGTGTCTATTGATAAGCAAGCTGCCGGTAATGGTAAGAAAATCATGGAAGCGGTTTGGTCTCAATTTGATGAGAACAAGTTTGTTATCGTGTGTGATGGCGATGTCAATGTGAGTGATTGGAATGACATCATTTGGGCTGTAACGACAAGAATGGATCCGGCGAGAGATACGTTATTCCTGCAGAACGAAACTGGACACTCAAAAATGGGTCTCGATGCGACCAATAAGTGGGAAGGTGAATGCCTGCGTGAGTGGGGTGTACCAATCACAAAAGATCCTGATGTTGTGAAAAAGATTGATAGCATCTGGGAACAGCTAGGAATTTCATGAGCTACCAAGTAGTCTTATACCCAGAAAACATCAGTTTCACAGTAGAAAAAGGGCAAACGGTCTTGGATGCTGCGCTCAACAGCGATATCTATTTCCCAAACCGTTGCCAAGTTGGCGCATGCGCAATGTGTATGTGCAAAAAATTAGAAGGGCAAGTGAGTTACCACCTTGAACCCATGCTCACAGAGAAAGAGCAGCAACAAGGCTGGATTTTTGCTTGCCAAGCATTTGCAGAAAGTAATTTAGTTCTAACCTTTGCCGATTAAGGGTTAGTAAGAGGAAGAACATGACTATTAAATGTAAAGTGAAGTCTATCGAGCCTTTGGCTTGTAATACTTACCAAATCCTACTTCACCCAGAAACACCGGTCGCTTTTAAAGCGGGCCAGTACCTGATGGTTGAAATGGGCGAGAAAGATAAGCGCCCATTCTCTATCGCAAGTAGCCCTTGCCGCCACGAAGGTGAGCTTGAGCTGCACATTGGTGCTGCCGAGCACAACGCTTACGCACTAGAAGTGGTTGAAGCGATGAAGAAGGCACAAGCTGAAGATGGCGATATTGCGATTGATGCTCCACACGGAGATGCTTGGATCAAAGAAGAAAGCGATCGCCCTCTATTACTTATTGCTGGTGGCACGGGTTTCAGCTACGTGCGCTCTATTCTTGATCACTGCATCGCGCAAAATAGCTCGAAAGAGATCTACCTATACTGGGGCGCAAAAGATGAGTGCCAGTTATATGCTAAAAAAGAGTTGGTTGGCATTGCAGAAAAGCATAGCAATGTGCACTTTGTACCGGTAGTAGAAGAAGCACCGGAAGTTTGGCATGGCCAAACAGGTAATGTGCTTGAGGCTGTTATGCAAAGTTTCGAATCATTAGCTGATTTCGATATCTATATTGCAGGTCGTTTTGAAATGGCGGGCGCTGCAAGAGACCTATTTACTCAGAATAAAGAAGCAAAGCGTGACCATATGTACGCTGATGCTTACGCATTTATCTAACAATACCCTTAGATTTTGAGCAAAAAGAGAGCAGAAATGCTCTCTTTTTTACGTTTAGGTGAACTATTAGGCAGTTAACCCCTATTTATTCATTTTTCATGAAAAAGTAGTTGCTAAGCTGAGAGGGTTCCCTATAATGCGACACCACTGAGACGGCAGACGCCACAAGGCTTCAGCAAGAATCAGTAAGACGGAAAGCGACAAAAAATTAATTTTCAAAAAGTGTTTGACACTGAATGTTAATTCGCTAGAATGGCCGTCCACTTCGAGAGGCTCCTTACTTAAAAGGAACGCTCAAGAAGCAAAGCTCTTTAACAA
>NZ_JBFRNU010000083.1:0-14281 GCF_041471145.1 Vibrio sp. 10N.261.54.A5
CGAGATACGAGATACGAGACATTTTTGAAAATTGGAGCAGATAAGACAAGCAAAAAGTGCCAAACATCATGGTGCAATTTCTATTATCTTTTCCTTGTTCTACAGACACAAAAAAGCCGAGCTAATGCTCGGCTTTTGTATTAAGAATCTAGTATAGATTACTCAGCAGCTTCTTCAGCAGCTGGGCGGTCTACAAGCTCAATGTAAGCCATTGGAGCTTTATCACCAGTACGGAAACCACATTTAAGAATGCGAGTGTAACCACCTTGGCGAGCCGCGAAACGCGGGCCTAGTTCATTAAATAGTTTTGCCACAACTTCGTTATCACGAGTGCGAGCAAATGCAAGACGACGGTTAGCAACACTGTCTGTCTTAGCTAGGGTAATCAATGGCTCAATTACGCGACGTAGTTCTTTTGCTTTAGGCACGGTAGTTTTAATAACTTCGTGACGAACAAGAGAGCTAGCCATGTTGCTGAACATCGCTTTGCGATGACTGCTGTTGCGGTTGAGTTGACGACCACTTTTACGATGGCGCATGACCTAATCCTTCTAACTTTTCGATTAATCTTCAGCGATTGACGCTGGTGGCCAGTTTTCTAGACGCATGCCTAGAGAAAGACCACGTGAAGCAAGCACATCTTTAATCTCTGTAAGAGATTTCTTACCAAGGTTTGGCGTTTTAAGTAGCTCAACCTCAGTGCGCTGTACAAGATCACCGATGTAGTGAATCGCTTCTGCTTTCAAACAGTTAGCAGAGCGAACTGTTAGTTCAAGATCGTCTACAGGACGTAGTAGGATAGGATCGAATTCTGGCTTCTCTTCCTTCTCCTCAGGTACACGTACATCACGAAGATCTACGAACGCATCCAATTGTTCAGCTAAAATAGTAGCTGCACGACGGATTGCTTCCTCAGGTTCTAGAGTACCGTTCGTTTCCATATCGATAACAAGCTTGTCTAAATCAGTACGTTGTTCTACACGTGCCGCTTCTACAGCGTAAGCGATTTTATCAACCGGGCTGTAAGTAGCGTCAACTAGTAGACGACCGATAGGGCGCTCATCTTCTTCAGTATGGATACGAGCTGAAGCTGGAACGTAACCACGACCACGTTCTACTTTGATACGCATAGCGATCTCAGCGTTGTCATCCGTTAGGTGACAAATTACGTGCTCAGGGTTAGCGATCTCTACATCACCATCGTGGGTGATGTCACCTGCAACAACAGGGCCTGAGCCTGATTTGTTCAGTGTAATAAACACTTCATCTTTGCCTTCAGCAACGCGTACAGCCAAACCTTTAAGGTTTAGAAGGATTTCCAGGATATCTTCCTGAACGCCTTCTTTAGTGCTGTATTCGTGTAGCACACCTTCAATTTCAACTTCTGTTACGGCACAACCCGGCATAGAAGATAGAAGAATGCGGCGAAGAGCATTACCTAGAGTGTGGCCGAAACCGCGCTCTAATGGCTCAAGAGTTACTTTCGCGTGTGTCGTATTGATCTGTTCAATGTCAACAAGACGCGGCTTAAGAAATTCTGTTACAGAACCCTGCATTGTGTCCTCTCTTTTTTTAACCTTACTTAGAGTAAAGTTCGACGATCAAGTGTTCATTGATGTCAGCTGATAGGTCAGAACGCTCAGGCATACGCTTGAATGTACCTTCCATTTTGCCAGCATCTACTTCAATCCAAGTTGGCTTTTCACGTTGTTCAGCAACTTCTAGAGCCGCTTTAATACGAGATTGCTGTTTAGCTTTCTCGCGGATAGAAACAACGTCGTTTGCCGCTACTTTGAAAGAAGGAACGTTTACAACTTTACCGTTAACTAGAATAGACTTGTGGCTAACTAGTTGACGAGATTCAGCACGAGTAGCGCCAAAGCCCATACGGTAAACTACGTTATCAAGACGACCTTCAAGAAGCTGAAGCAGGTTTGCACCTGTGTTGCCTTTAAGACGTGCAGCTTCTTTGTAGTAGTTGCGGAATTGTTTTTCTAGAACGCCGTAGATACGACGAACTTTTTGCTTCTCACGAAGCTGAACGCCATACTCAGATAGACGACCGCGACGAGCGCCGTGTACACCTGGTGCGTTATCAATTTTACACTTGGTATCGATCGCACGGACACCAGACTTAAGGAATAAGTCAGTACCTTCGCGACGGCTAAGCTTAAGCTTAGGACCCAAATATCTTGCCATGATCTTTCTCCAATATTCCTAGAAACGAAACTTAAACGCGACGTTTCTTAGGTGGACGACAACCGTTATGAGGGATTGGTGTCGCATCAACAATGTTAGTGATACGGAAACCAGCAGCGTTCAGTGCACGAACAGTAGATTCGCGACCTGGACCTGGACCCTTAACCATAACTTCCAAGTTCTTTAGGCCATATTCTTTAGCCATTTCACCACAACGCTCAGCTGCAACTTGTGCTGCGAACGGAGTAGATTTACGAGAACCACGGAAACCTGAACCACCTGCTGTAGCCCATGCAAGAGCGTTGCCTTGACGGTCAGTGATAGTTACGATTGTGTTGTTGAAAGAAGCATGAATGTGCGCTACGCCATCAGCTACTTGCTTGCGTACGCGCTTACGCGCGCGAGTTGGTTGTTTTGCCATTGTACTCTACCTTATCCGACTATTTCTTGATCGGCTTGCGCGGACCCTTACGGGTGCGAGCGTTGGTTTTAGTACGCTGTCCACGTAGTGGTAGACTGCGACGATGACGAAGACCGCGGTAACAGCCAAGGTCCATAAGACGCTTGATGTTCATCGATACTTCACGACGTAGATCACCTTCTACAGTGTACTTAGCTACACCATCACGCAGTTGATCGATCTGCTCTTCAGTTAGTTCACTGATCTTAGCATCTTCAGCAATACCCACTTCAGCTAGAATAGCTTGAGAGCGAGTTTTACCGATACCGTAGATTGCAGTAAGTGCAATTACAGAATGCTTATGATCAGGAATGTTAATGCCGGCTATACGGGCCATTATTCACTCCTAAGGGGTTCATAAAAGAATTATCCGCAGCAAAGCCCGTTATGGATACGCTGCGGCATACTACTTCTTTTGCACGCAAAAGGTAGGCCGAGGAATATACTCGACTCTACCTTGTATTTCAAGTAAAAATTTCTGCTAATTAGCCTTGGCGTTGCTTATGCTTTGGCTCACTGCAAATCACGCGAACGACACCGTTACGCTTGATAACTTTACAGTTACGGCAGATTTTTTTAACGGAAGCACGAACTTTCATTGCTAAACTCCGTAAATGGAATCGAAATTGTTACCACCGAATTAACGGCCGTAACCCTTCAGATTCGCTTTCTTTAACACAGAATCATACTGTTGTGACATCAGATGAGTCTGTACCTGTGCCATGAAATCCATGATAACTACCACTACGATTAGTAGTGATGTGCCGCCAAAGTAGAAACGAACGTTCCACGCGACCATCATGAACTCAGGAATCAGACATATAAAAGTAATGTATAGAGCGCCCGCAAGGGTTAGTCTAGTCATCACTTTATCGATATATTTCGCTGTCTGCTCACCTGGGCGGATACCGGGTACGAATGCACCAGACTTCTTCAAGTTATCAGCTGTTTCACGTGGGTTAAACACCAACGCTGTATAGAAGAAACAGAAGAAGATTATAGCTGCTGCATAAAGCATTACATACAAAGGTTGACCTGGGCTAAGAGCTAATGACACGTCAGTTAACCAACCGAACGCGCTGCTTTCACCATTTTGACCAAACCACTGCGCTAATGTTCCTGGGAACAAAATAATACTTGATGCGAAAATCGCTGGAATAACACCTGCCATATTAATCTTAAGAGGCAAGTGAGAGCTTTGTGCTGCAAAAACTTTACGACCTTGTTGACGTTTCGCATAGTTAACGACGATACGACGTTGACCACGTTCCATGAAAACTACGAAGTAAATAACAGCAAAAGACAATACAGCAATCAACAGCAGAAGAAGCACATGCAATTCACCTTGACGCGCTTGCTCGATTGTTTGACCGATTGCAGAAGGCAATCCAGCAACAATACCTGCAAAAATCAGAATGGAAATACCATTACCGATTCCTCGCTCAGTGATTTGTTCACCTAACCACATTAAGAACATGGTACCAGTTACTAAACTCACGGTAGCAATAAGCGTAAACATGGTTTGGTTGATAACAACCAGATTGTCGACCATGTTTGGTAAGCCTGTTGCGATACCAATAGCTTGGAATGTTGCAAGTACAAGCGTGCCGTAGCGTGTATATTGGCTTATCTTACGACGGCCTGCTTCACCCTCTTTCTTGAGTTCCGCTAACGCTGGATGAACTACAGTTAGCAATTGGACTACGATCGATGCCGAAATGTACGGCATGATACCCAATGCTAATATAGATGCACGCTCAAGAGCACCACCGGAGAACATGTTAAACATTTCTACGATGGTACCTTTTTGCTGATCGAACAAATCGGCAAGTACAGCTGCGTCAATACCAGGGATCGGCACAAAAGAGCCGGCTCGGAATACTAAAAGTGCACCAATTACGAATAATAAGCGCGACTTTAGTTCACTTAAGCCGCTCTGAGCACTACGAAAATCTTGTCCTGGTTTCTTAGCCATCTGTACCTCGTTCCTCGAGATTATTCCTCGATTTTACCGCCTGCAGCTTCGATTGCAGCTTTAGCGCCTTTAGTCACGCGTAGACCTTTAACAGTCACAGCTTTGCTTAGGTCACCAGAAAGAACGATCTTAACAAACTCGATGTTCTTAGTGATAACGTTAGCAGCTTTAAGGCTGTTAAGATCAACTACGTCACCTGTTACTTTCGCTAGCTCAGCTAGACGAACTTCAGCAGACACTAGGCTCTTACGAGAAGTGAAACCGAATTTAGGTAGACGTTGTTTTAGAGGCATTTGACCGCCTTCAAAACCTGGACGAACAGAGCCGCCAGAACGTGACTTTTGACCTTTGTGACCGCGGCCACCTGTTTTACCAAGGCCAGAACCGATACCACGACCTACACGCTTCTTAGAAGGTTTAGAGCCAGCAGCCGGTGATAGAGTATTCAAACGCATTCTGATTACTCCTCAATCTTAACCATGTAGTAAACCTTGTTGATCATACCGCGTACGCACGGTGTATCTTCAAGTTCTACTGTATGGTTGATGCGACGAAGACCTAGACCTTTAAGACACGCTTTGTGCTTAGGTAGGCGACCAATTGAGCTTTTAGTTTGAGTTACTTTAATAGTTGCCATCGTGTGCTTACTCCGAAATAGATTCAACAGTTAGACCACGTTTAGCAGCAACCATTTCTGGTGACTTAACGTCTACTAGAGCACCAATCGTTGCACGAACGATGTTGATCGGGTTCGTTGAACCGTATGCTTTAGAAAGTACGTTATGTACGCCCGCAACTTCAAGTACAGCACGCATTGCACCGCCGGCAATAACACCTGTACCTTCTGCAGCTGGCTGCATGTAAACTTTAGAGCCCGAATGACGACCTTTCACCGGGTGGTGAAGAGTGCCTTCGTTAAGCGATACTGTAACCATGTTACGGCGCGCTTTTTCCATTGCTTTTTGAATCGCAGCAGGTACTTCACGAGCTTTGCCGTAACCGAAACCTACGCGACCGTTACCGTCACCAACTACTGTTAGTGCAGTAAAGCTCATGATTCGACCACCTTTAACCGTCTTAGATACACGGTTAACTGCGATCAGCTTTTCTTGCAAATCATTAGCTTGTTGTTGTTCTTTAGCCATCTTCCAACCCTACCTTAGAATTTCAGACCAGCTTCGCGAGCAGATTCTGCTAGCGCCGCTACTCGACCGTGGTATTGGAAACCAGAACGATCAAATGCAACTGAAGCTACGCCTTTTTCAAGAGCGCGCTCAGCAACAGCTTTACCAACTGCTTTAGCTGCATCAACGTTACCAGTGTTCTTAACTTGCTCACGGATCGCTTTTTCTACAGTAGAAGCAGCTGCGATAACCTCAGAGCCGTTTGCCGCGATAACTTGTGCGTAAACATGGCGAGGAGTACGGTGTACTACCAGGCGAGTTGCACCAAGTTCTGCAATCTTACGACGTGCACGTGTAGCACGACGGATGCGAGATGCTTTCTTATCCATAGTGATACCTTACTTCTTCTTAGCTTCTTTAGTACGCACATTTTCATCTGCGTAACGAACACCTTTGCCTTTGTAAGGCTCAGGAGCACGGTAAGAACGAATGTCAGCCGCAACTTGACCTACTACTTGCTTATCGCAACCAGTAATGATGATCTCAGTTTGGCTAGGGCACTCAGCTTTAATACCTTCAGGTAGAGCGTGCTCTACTGGGTGAGAAAAACCAAGAGTTAGAGCTACAGAGTTGCCTTTCATAGCAGCACGGTAACCAACACCCTTAAGAGTTAGCTTCTTAGTGAAGCCCTCAGTAACACCCACAACCATGTTATTAACTAGAGCGCGAGCTGTACCAGCTTGTGCCCATGCGTTAGTAACACCTTCTTTCGGACCGAAAGTTAGGTTGGTTTCTTCCTGTGCAATAACTACGGCGCTGTTAAGAACGCGAGTAAGCTCACCTTTGCTACCTTTTACAGTAACTTCTTGGCCGTTTAGTTTCACCTCTACGCCAGCTGGAATAGCGACAGGTGCTTTAGCAACACGAGACATAATCTACTCCTTAAGCTACGTAACAGATGATTTCACCGCCAAGACCTGCTTTACGAGCAGCACGGTCAGACATCAGACCCTTGGAAGTAGAAACAACTGCAATACCAAGACCACCCATCACTGTAGGTAAAGAGTCTTTATTTTTATAAACTCTTAGACCAGGACGTGATACACGCTTGATTTGCTCGATTACAGGTTTAGCTTGGAAGTACTTAAGAGTAACTTCTAGCTCAGGTTTTGCTTCGCTGTTAACAGCGAAGTCTACGATGTAACCTTCAGCTTTAAGTAATGCAGCAATTGCAACTTTAAGCTTTGAAGAAGGCATTTTTACAGCAACTTTGTTTGCTGCCTGACCGTTACGAACTCGGGTCAGCATATCCGAAATCGGATCTTGCATGCTCATAAGATTTACTCCAAATGATTAAGTGGCAATTACCAGCTAGCCTTACGAAGACCCGGAATCTCGCCTTTCATGCAAGCTTCACGAACCTTAATGCGGCTTAGACCGAATTTACGTAGGTAACCGTGTGGACGACCAGTTTGGTTGCAACGGTTGCGCTGACGTGATGCACTTGAATCACGTGGAAGAGATTGCAGTTTAAGAACCGCATTCCAACGATCTTCTTCAGATGCGTTTACATCGCTAATGATAACTTTTAGCGCAGAACGCTTTTCAGCGAACTTAGCTACTAGTTTTGCACGTTTAGCTTCACGTGCTTTCATTGATTGTTTAGCCATAACAGTAACCCTACCCTTACTTACGGAATGGGAAGTTAAAGGCAGCCAGCAGAGCTCGGCCTTCCTCATCGGAACCCGCAGAAGTCGTGATAGTGATATCAAGACCGCGGACACGATCGACTTTATCGTAGTCGATTTCCGGAAAGATGATTTGCTCGCGAACGCCCATGCTGTAGTTACCGCGACCGTCAAAAGACTTAGCGCTAACACCACGGAAATCACGTACACGTGGAAGTGCGATAGAGATTAAACGCTCTAAAAATTCCCACATGCGCTCACCACGCAAGGTTACTTTACAACCAATTGGGTAGCCTTCACGAATTTTGAAACCAGCTACAGATTTACGCGCTTTAGTGATAAGTGGCTTTTGACCAGAGATCGTTGCCATATCAGCTGCTGCGTTTTCTAGCAGTTTCTTATCGTTGATTGCTTCACCAACGCCCATATTTAGGGTGATTTTCTCAATCCTAGGGACTTGCATGACGCTTGTGTAGCTGAACTCTTTGGTAAGCTCAGCGACTACAGACGACTTGTAGTAATCATGCAGTTTCGCCATAGTAGAACTCCAAATTACTTCTAATTAGTTAGAAACAGTTTCGCCGTTAGATTTGAAGAAACGAACTTTCTTGCCATCTTCGATACGGAAACCGATACGGTCTGCTTTACCAGTAGCCGCGTTAAAAACAGCAACGTTAGAAGCATCAATAGCTGCTTCTTGTTCAACGATGCCACCTTGTTGACCTAGAGCCGGAACCGGCTTTTGGTGTTTCTTAACAAGGTTGATGCCTTCAACGATAACTTTACCAGTTGTCAGAACCTTAGTTACTTTACCTTTCTTGCCTTTATCTTTACCAGCAAGAATGATTACTTCGTCATTACGACGGATTTTAGCTGCCATATTGCCGCTCCTTACAGAACTTCAGGTGCTAGTGATACAATCTTCATGAATTTCGCGTTACGAAGTTCACGAGTCACAGGACCAAAGATACGTGTGCCGACTGGTTGCTCAGTAGTGTCATTTAACAATACACAAGCATTACTGTCGAAGCGAATGACAGAACCGTCTGGGCGACGAACGCCTTTACGGGTGCGCACTACTACCGCCTTCAGAACATCACCTTTCTTTACTTTACCGCGAGGAATCGCTTCCTTCACTGTAACCTTGATGACGTCACCGATATGTGCATAACGGCGGTGAGAGCCACCCAGAACCTTAATACACATTACCTTGCGCGCGCCAGAGTTATCTGCTGCGTCAAGTGTACTTTGCATCTGGATCATTGTTAGTGCTCCGCTAAATATTAAAACTAGACCCTCTCGGGTCGGGCTGCCTCTTTAAAAGGGACGCGAATTGTACCACCCTTTTTTTAAATTGGGTAGACAAAAAACAAGCGGCTCCAAAAAATTATTTGGAGCCGCTTATAAGTTATAGAATTACAAAGATTAAATCTTCGCTTTTTCTAGAACTTTAACCAATGTCCAAGACTTAGTCTTAGACAGAGGACGACACTCAGCGATTTCAACTTTGTCGCCTAGGCCACAAGTGTTGTCTTCGTCGTGTGCGTGTACTTTAGTCGTGCGTTTGATGAACTTACCGTAAATTGGGTGTTTTACAGTGCGCTCAATAGCAACAACGATAGACTTGTCCATCTTGTCACTTACTACACGGCCTTGCTGGATGCGGTTAGTTTCGCTCATTATGCGCCTGCCTTTTCAGTCAAAACAGTTTTCACACGTGCGATGTCACGGCGTACAGCTTTTAGAGTATGAGTTTGCTGTAGTTGACCAGTTGCAGCTTGCATGCGCAAGTTGAACTGTTCACGTAGCAAATTCAATAGCTCAGCGTTAAGCTCTTCAACGTTCTTTTCGCGTAGATCTTGTGCTTTCATCACATCACCTGCTTAGTTACAAAAGTAGTTTTAACAGGCAGTTTACGTGCCGCTAGGCGGAACGCTTCACGTGCCAACTCTTCAGGTACGCCATTCATCTCGTACATAACTTTGCCTGGTTGGATTTGAGCAACCCAGTACGCAACTGAACCTTTACCTTTACCTTGACGAACTTCAAGAGGCTTTTCAGTAATTGGCTTGTCTGGGAATACACGAATCCAGATTTGACCTTGACGCTTAATGTGACGTGTCATAGCACGACGTGCCGCTTCGATTTGACGTGCAGTCAGACGACCACGGCCAACAGCTTTAAGACCGAATTCGCCGAAGCTTACTTCAGTACCTTTAGCTAGACCACGGTTACGACCAGTCATAACCTTGCGGAACTTAGTACGTTTTGGTTGTAGCATCGTTCGACTCCTTACTTACGGCCTTTACGCTGCTTCTTAGGCTTATCGCCTTTTGGCTCTACTGCGTTAGCAGCTGGCATACCGCCTAGAATCTCACCTTTGAAGATCCAAACTTTAATGCCGATCACACCGTATTGAGTGTGAGCCGAAGAAGTTGCGTAATCAATGTCTGCACGTAGAGTGTGTAGAGGCACACGGCCTTCACGGTACCACTCAGAACGTGCGATTTCAGCACCGCCAAGACGGCCGCCTACTTGTACTTTGATGCCTTTAGCGCCTAGACGCATAGCATTTTGTACCGCACGCTTCATTGCACGACGGAACATAACACGACGCTCTAGTTGAGACGCGATGCTATCAGCTACAAGCTGACCATCTAGCTCAGGCTTACGTACTTCAGCGATGTTAATTTGCGCTGGTACACCTGCGATTTTAGCTACAGCTGCGCGTAGCTTCTCTACGTCTTCACCTTTCTTACCGATAACAACGCCAGGACGAGCAGTGTGAATAGTCACACGGATGCTCTTAGCTGGACGCTCGATAACGATACGAGATAATGATGCTTTTTGTAGTTCCTTTGTAAGGAACTGACGTACCTTGAAGTCGCCGTCTAGGTTGTCAGCGAATTCGTTGGTATTAGCAAACCATGTAGCATTCCAAGGCTTAACGATGCCAAGACGAATACCATTAGGATGTACTTTCTGACCCATTGCTTACTCTCCTAGTCTTTAGCGATCTGCTACAACAATAGTGATGTGGCTTGAACGCTTCAAGATACGATCCGCACGACCTTTAGCACGAGGCATAATACGCTTCATGATAGGGCCCTCATCTACGAAGATTTTAGCGACATTTAGATCGTCGATATCTGCACCTTCGTTATGTTCCGCGTTAGCGATAGCTGACTCAAGAACCTTCTTAACTAATACAGCAGCTTTTTTGTTGCTGAAAGTTAGAATTTCTAGAGCTTGGTCTACCGACTTACCGCGAATTTGGTCTGCAACTAAGCGAGCTTTCTGTGGAGAAATACGAGCAAAGTTATGTTTAGCTAAAGCTTCCATCATCTACTCCTTATTTCTTCTTAGCTTTCTTATCTGCAGCATGACCGCGATAAGTACGAGTTGGTGCAAATTCGCCCAGTTTGTGACCGATCATTTCTTCGGTAACGAAAACTGGAACGTGCTGACGACCATTATGGACAGCGATGGTCAAACCAATCATTGTTGGGATGATCATTGAGCGACGGGACCAAGTCTTAATAGGCTTTTTGTCTCCGCTTTCCACCGCTTTCTCTACCTTCTTCAGCAAGTGTAGGTCAATAAAAGGACCTTTCTTGAGAGAACGTGGCATGGCGATTCCTCTTTATAAATTATTTAGTGCGACGACGTACGATGTACTTGTCAGTGCGCTTGTTCTTACGAGTCTTGAAGCCCTTAGTAGGAACGCCCCAAGGAGAAACTGGGTGACGACCACCAGATGTGCGGCCTTCACCACCACCATGTGGGTGATCCACCGGGTTCATTACTACACCACGTACGGTTGGACGTACGCCGCGCCAGCGTGAAGCACCAGCTTTACCAAGTTCACGTAGCATATGCTCAGAGTTACCAACTTCACCGATCGTTGCACGACCTTCAGAAAGAACTTTGCGCATCTCACCAGAACGTAGACGGATAGTTACGTATGCACCATCGCGAGCGATGATTTGAGCATAAGCACCAGCCGAACGAGCTAGTTGAGCACCTTTACCAGGCTTAAGTTCAACACAGTGTACAGTAGAACCTACTGGGATGTTGCGCATCGGCAGAGTGTTACCTGCTTTGATTGCAGCATCTACGCCAGATTGAATCTGGTCGCCTGCGTTAACACCTTTAGGTGCAATGATGTAACGACGCTCACCGTCTGCGTACAGAACTAGAGCGATGTTAGCACTACGGTTTGGATCGTATTCTAGACGCTCAACTTTCGCTGGGATGCCATCTTTAGTACGTTTGAAGTCAATTACACGGTAATGGTGCTTATGACCACCACCGATGTGACGTACTGTAATACGACCGTTGTTGTTACGACCACCGTTCTTAGAGTTTTTCTCTAGAAGTGGTGCGTATGGCTTACCCTTGTGTAGGTCAGCGTTAACAACTTTAACGACGTGACGACGACCAGGGGAAGTCGGCTTACATTTAACAATAGCCATTTTTACTACTCCTGTTATTCCGCGCCGCCAACGAAGTCAAGATCTTGACCTTCTTTCAAAGTAACGTAGGCTTTCTTAACGTCTGAACGACGGCCTTCACGCATACCTTGACGTTTGGTCTTACCCTTTAATACAAGAGTATTTACAGACTTAACTTCAACTTCAAATAGCTTTTCTACAGCTGCTTTGATCTCTTTCTTAGTTGCATCTTTAGCTACTTTGAAAACGATAGTGTTCGCTTTCTCAGCTGCCATAGTTGCTTTTTCAGAGATGTGCGGAGCACGTAGAACTTTTAAGATACGCTCTTCAGTGATCATGCTAGCATCTCCTCAACTTGCTTAACTGCGTCAGCAGTCATTAGAACCTTGTCGAAAGCGATTAGTGATACTGGATCAACACCAGCAACATCACGTGCATCTACTTTGTATAGGTTACGAGCAGCTAAGAATAGATTTTCATCTACTTCGCCAGTCACAATCAGAACGTCGCTTAGCTCAAGCTCTTTAAGCTTAGCTACAAGTTCTTTTGTTTTTGGTGCTTCTACAGAGAAGTTATCAACAACGATTAAACGCTCTTGACGAACTAGCTCAGAAAGAATGCTCTTCATAGCACCGCGGTACATTTTTTTGTTTACTTTTTGGCTGTGATCTTGTGGTTTCGCAGCAAAAGTAACACCACCTGTACGCCAGATTGGGCTACGAATTGTACCAGCACGTGCGCGGCCAGTACCTTTTTGACGCCATGGCTTAGCGCCACCGCCAGATACTTCAGAACGAGTCTTTTGAGCACGAGTACCTTGACGAGCACCTGCTGCATATGCAACAACTACTTGGTGTACAAGAGCTTCGTTGAAGTCACGTCCGAAAGTAGTCTCGGAAACAGTTAGTGCATCAGCACCTTTAACCATCAATTCCATTACTTACTCCTAGACGTTATGCTTTAACAGCAGGTTTTACGATCACGTTTCCGCCTGTTGAGCCCGGTACTGCACCTTTAATAAGGAGTAGATTGCGCTCAGCGTCAACACGTACGATCTCTAGGTTTTGAGTCGTTACACGCTCAGCACCCATGTGACCTGCCATTTTCTTGCCTTTAAACACGCGGCCTGGAGTTTGACATTGGCCAATTGAACCCGGTGCGCGGTGAGACAAAGAGTTACCGTGAGTCATATCTTGAGTAGAGAAGTTCCAACGCTTGATAGCGCCTTGGAAGCCTTTACCTTTAGATGTACCAGTAACGTCTACTTTTTTAATTTCGTTGAAAAGTTCTACGTTTAGCTCAGCGCCAACTTCAAACTCTTCGCCGTTTTCTAAACGGAATTCCCAAAGACCGCGACCTGCTTCTACACCCGCTTTCGCGAAGTGACCAGCTTCAGGTTTAGTTACACGGTTAGCTTTCTTAGCACCAGTAGTTACTTGGATTGCTGCGTAGCCGTCTGTCTCAAGAGTTTTAACTTGAGAAATACGGTTCGCTTCAACCTCAACAACAGTTACTGGGATAGAAACGCCTTCTTCAGTAAATACGCGGGTCATACCCACTTTACGTCCGACTAGACCAATCATTATTCTTATCTCCCTTAACCTAGGCTGATTTGAACATCAACGCCAGCTGCAAGATCAAGACGCATTAGAGCATCAACAGTTTTATCTGTTGGCTCAACGATGTCGATCAAACGCTTGTGAGTACGGATTTCGTACTGATCACGTGCATCTTTGTTGACGTGTGGAGAGGTAAGAACAGTGAAACGCTCTTTACGAGTAGGAAGTGGAATAGGACCACGAACCTGTGCGCCAGTACGTTTTGCTGTTTCAACGATTTCCGCAGTTGAAGCATCGATTAGCTTGTAATCAAACGCTTTAAGGCGGATACGAATACGTTGGTTCTGCATGAGACAGAGCTCCAATTATTAAAAATTACACAAACAATATCGCCACTCAAACCCGATAAAACGAGAGAATGCCGATTGATTTATGTGAAACCGTAGCACCCAAAATTAGGACGCATTGTCAGTTAACTTTTGAAGTAAACAAGAAGTTTACTATTTTTATTAACCGCGAACATAAGCTGAGTATACATTACTAGGTAAGACCTACTCCTCAGTGCTCATTGGTTCACAACCAGCGTTAGCCAGTGCGATGCATTATACAGATCACACTTTAGTATGCAAGTAGTGTTGGAAAAATAATCGCAATTTATTGGAAGTTGGTTTTGTATCGAGAGGGAAGAAGATAGATGGAAGGTAATATTTCTTTTGAGAAAACAAAAGGGAAGCCGAAGCTCCCCTTTTCAGATGCGTGCTCTTCTAATGAAGAGAGTGCAAAAATCTAAATGCTATTAAGCGAAGATTTTAGCTACAACAC
>NZ_JBFRNU010000084.1:0-19591 GCF_041471145.1 Vibrio sp. 10N.261.54.A5
GCAATCGACCACCCATTGTTTGGGTATGCCACTCGGCAGCCACAACGTTGGGTGTTGATTAATGGCCTCTAGCATTCTTGCTCGCCATACTTTGGCCAAAGCAAACGCGTTGAAGAGGTAATGCTTGTTGCCTTTGTGCCACGTTTGCCTCGACGCGTCGTATTGGCCTGCCGCCACGATAATGTGCAGATGTGGGTGCAAGTTTCGTTGTCGGCTGTGAGTATGCAACACGGCGGTAAAACCAAGTTCACCTTGCCGTTGTCGGTTAGCAAAATCCTTTAATACCCCTGATGCCACCTTAAACATACCGTTATATATCGCTTTAGGTTGATGTCTTGCTAAGCCCCTTAATTGATACGGCAAAGTGAAGGTCACCATGAAATAGTGAATAGGTAACCGCTTTTGCTGCTGACGCTGAAGCCAATCAGCGGTGGTGCGTTGTTGGCACTGAGGGCAATGACGATGACCACAAGAAAGCGGTAATCGGTCATTGTGATGACAGTGACTGCAGAACCATTGTGAGCGACCTTGTTGCTCGGTTTTGCAACGGAGCATCGCCCCAATGGTTCGATGCATATCGCCATTCATCTGCGCATAATAGTGACGTTTAAGCGCAGAGTGATGTTGGCGAAGCAGTTCAATAAAGGTACTCATGTAATGCTCCACGTTAAGTCTAGAGCATCAGTTAAATGGTTGATGGCCATCGCAGCATCGCGTTGTTTTAGCGTAGTCATTCGAGTGTAACGAGCAGTGGTGTTAAGGCTTGCATGACCCAGTAGCGTTTGTAGTGAACGCAGGTCTAACCCTTGCTCAAGTAAGTGCGTCGCGAAGCAATGTCTAAGTGAGTGGGGGCTGGCGTGTTTTTGGATTCCGCACTCTTTGAGTACAAGCTTCATGGTTTTTTGAATACCGCCTCTGTCCATCGGTGCGTCGTCGCCTTTTCCAAGCCCCGGAAACAGTAATCGAGGGTGCTTGTGGCTGAGCCAGTGTATGCGAAGTGCCTTAAGCGTTCGCAGCGGAAGCGGCACCATTCGATCTTTTCCACCTTTTCCTTCACGTATGTGGATACGCATCGTTTGACTGTCGATATCATGAACCGTGAGGTTGAGTCCTTCACCAAGACGTAATCCCATACTATAAAGAGCCAAGAAGAAGACCTGATAACGTGCCTGTCGAGTGTGAGTAATCAGCGAGCTGACTTGCTGTGGTGTCAGTATGTCGGGCAGTCGTTTCACTTGTGGCGGCTTGACGATATTGAGCCATTCCCATTGTTTATTGAGCGTGTAGCGATAGAAAAACTGCAAGCCATTACGATCGAGTTTAATGGTACTCCATGAATGAGTTTGAATAAGCGCAGCGAAGAACTGTTTGAGGTCGGCAGTGGTTAACGTGTCTGGTACGCGATCGAAGTGAGCGGTGATCCGACGAACTGCACGGGAATAGGCATCGATCGTCGCAGGTCGTTTACCTTGCAGCTTTAGGTTGGTAAGGTGTTGTTCATAAAGGGTGTTGTAGCGTTTTAAGTCATCGGGTTTCATGGGTTTACTCCTGTCAACGACCATCAAGATGATGGTGTTACAAGAGTATGGCTTGCACTCGTTTTACTCTGCCGCGTAGCGGCTTCGTTCAACAAGGCGCCTAAATCTGATTCGTAAACGCGTGCCGAACTCGCTTCGCTCAGACATGGCATACATCCACTTACAGCGTAGCTAAGCGTTATGCCTCGTCATTCTTCCTGAGTTAAAGTAACTATCCATATCTAGTTTAGGTTCACGGTGCCTTTCTTAACTATTTGGTAGAGTGGCATTTCAATGAGCATGGGGGTTTTGTAATGGGAACTGTAATCGGTTTGGTGATTCTAGTTGCGATAGATTGGTATCTTGTTCGTAAAACAGGGCTTCATATTCATAATTGGATTTCTAAAAAGTATGCCGCGTATCTGTCGAAGAAGGGAAACAAAAAATAACCTTTCTTATTAAGTCATCGGTATAAAAAGCGTTATCTGCTATTCATTTCACACACTGCAAAGATTGGAGGATTCATGAAAGGTAAAGGAAAGTGCCTATGTGGCTCAGTTGAGTTGGAAGTAGAGTACGCCAGTAATGAATTGGGGGCTTGTCATTGTAGTATGTGTAGAAATTGGTCTGGCGGTCCGATGTTAGTCATTGATTGCTCTGATTCCGTCAAAATATCAGGTGAATCAAATGTAGTGAGATATAAGTCATCCGATTGGGCGGAAAGAGGATTCTGCGGTAAATGTGGTACCCACTTGTTTTACTTTTTGGTGCCAAATAATCAATATCATCTTCCTGTCGGTTTATTGATGCCTGGGGATGACTACAAGTTAACTCATCAGATATTCATCGATGAAAAGCCCGAATACTACGAATTTAAAAATGAAACACAAAATATGACTGGTGCAGAAGTATTTGCCCACTTTGAAAGTGGAGAGTAAGCACTGGTTTTTGTTTCACTTAAGATAAATTCGCAACACTCGGCGTCACTTTTTAGTTAATTGGGACGCTATATGTTACGACGTATCGAGTGATGTAACGTTAGTCGTTATAAACCAGAGATTAGGAAGTTTTATGATCAAAGGTCAGGTAATAGAATGGAATGATTCTAAGGGTTACGGTTTCATTTCTTCCGTTGGTGGTGAATTGAAGGTGTTTTTCCATATTTCATCTGTCACAAACCCCGGTTACCGCCCAAAATTACAAGATAGTGTCACCTTCGAAGTAACTAAAGATAATAAAGGGCGTCTAAATGCTGAAAATGTAACAGTTCAAGGTGTTAATGGCTTCCCTTTTGCTGTGTTGTTTGGGTTTAGTTTTTTGGTGGCAGCGACCGCATCGGTCATAGTGTTCAATGGTGAGAAGATTCTGATCCCTTTGTATATTGTATTGAGCATCTTTACGTATTTTATGTTTGCTTGGGATAAGCAAGCTGCACTGAGCGGGGATTGGAGAACGTCAGAGAAAACACTTCATATGCTTTCTCTCTTAGGTGGTTGGCCTGGCGCGCTACTAGCTCAATTTCAGCTACGACATAAATCAAGAAAGCAGCCTTTCAAATTCATCCTTTGGGTTGCGATTTTATTAAATGGCTGCGGATTTCTTTGGTTGTTTACGGAACAAGGTAGGAATTTAGCGCTGGGAGTGCTTAACCTCTTTTAGTCATAATTTGGAGTTAGCTAAGGGACCAAGGTTAATTGAGTCATCTTACTTTATAGATATTCTCGGACCTTCCAGCTTTAGAGCCGAGATACTTTAAAAAGGCTAGCATCTGAAACGACTGAAACTCGCGCTATGTCTATCCTTTTTTATCCTATAGAGCTTGAACTTAGACGCTCTAGTGTGAATCGGTTTCATGTTTGCCTAATTATATTTTTCACGACGCAACACACGTTCCGTGAAACAAGGAGTTTTAAGTGAGTCAGGAAGTAAGAGTAGGTGTCGCTGCGGTTATTCTACGTGAAGGGCGAGTGTTACTTGGAGAGCGAATTGGTTCTCACGGAGCTCATACGTGGGCAACGCCGGGCGGACACCTTGAATGGGGTGAGAGCATTGAAGAGTGTGCCAAACGCGAAACACTCGAAGAGACGGGCTTGGTTGTTAGTGCATTTGAGAAGCTCTCTTTTACCAATGATATTTTTGAGAAAGAGAATAAGCACTATATAACGCTGTTTGTTGTGGCTTCTGATGCTAGCGGCGAACCACAGATAACAGAACCAGATAAATGTAAGCAATGGAAATGGTTTAAGCTAGACGAGTTACCTGAGCCATTGTTTCTTCCTCTGACGAATCTGTTGAGCGATCCGGTCATCCTTGGGAAGCTGGCTTAGTAAAACAGATTCTCCTCATATCTTTAATTGAATGACTAAAGGATCAATGATGACGTTACGAGTAGTTCCGGAGCTTTATTGTTTCGATATTAATGTGAGCAAATCCTTCTTTGTCGATGTGTTAGGGTTTGAAGTGAAATACGAGCGCTCAGATGAAGAGTTTGTTTATCTAACGCTTGACGGTGTTGATGTGATGCTTGAAGGGATTGCGGGCAAAAGTCGAAAATGGCTTTCAGGTGATCTGGAGTTTCCGTTAGGGCGTGGTGTTAACTTCCAATGGGATGTTATCGATATCGAACCACTTTATCAGAGAGTTAACGAAAGCGCCGCTGATTCTATTTACTTAGCGTTAGAGTCAAAGTCTTATCAATGTGGGGATTCGATCGCGACTCAGAAGCAGTTCATCGTTCAAACTCCTGACGGTTATCTCTTTAGGCTCTGCCAAGATATTCATTAAGTCATGACCTTTTGGCTGGATACCAAATGCTGGTCTTTGCTCTAAATTATTGGATGGACTAAACGTATTAACTGAGTACTAAGGTTGCATTTCCCAAACTACGGTTCTCGAGACACTAGCGATGAGCTCTAGTCGGTTTTTCGTGCGTGTTATACAGAAGGAACAACAATGATAACTATCGAAAGGCTTGAAGATTCACATGTGGCGTTAGTTCAGGCCATCCAACTCGCCGATGAACAGGTTAAGTTCGCTGGTACAGCTGCAGAGTTTTTATTAGACGGCAGTGAAACGACGCACTTGCACGTGATTAAGTCTGATAACGAAGTTGTGGGTTTCTTTAAGCTGGATATCGCTTACGCAGAGCACTACGAATTCTGCCCTGAAGGAAGCATTGGCTTGAGAGCCTTTGTTGTTGATAAAAACCAGCAAGGTAAAGGTTTAGGAACAGGCACGGTGAAGGCTTTGTTTCCGTATTTAAAAGCGAATTACTCAGCGTATGAGTCGATTTACTTAACTGTGAATTGCAAAAATCCGGCAGCATTTAACTGTTATAAGAAAGGCGGCTTCGAAGATATCAATCAACAGTATCTAGGTGGCGCAGCAGGGCCGCAATTTATCATGCGCGGTCGAATTGCTTAGTAATAAATTATTGATGAGAAACACCTGCACAGCTGTATGCAGGTTGAGAGTCTTAAAGAACACGAGAAGGAAATTTGATGAAGGTTCAATATCTTGAAGTGGTTACCCCAGAGGTCGATGTCGTTTGTGCAACATACGCTCAGCTCTACAACGTGAAATTCAGTGGTGCAGATGTGAACCTTGGTGGGGCGCGCACTGCAAAGCTATCTAATGGCGGGGTAATTGGCATTCGAGCACCGCTTCGTGAAACTGAAGAACCAACTGTTCGTCATTACACGTTGGTTGAGGATATTCAGTCTGCAGTAAATGCCGCCGAGAAACTAGGCGCCGAAGTTGCGGTGCCGCCAATGGAGTTACCACGTCACGGGATGTGTGCCATTGTCATTCAAGGTGGCGTCGAGCTCGGATTCTGGCAGTTATAAATGATGTATACCTTTTAGATTGTGACGGACGAGATACTACGATTTATGATGCGACACCTAGTGTCTTTACCTGCTTCATGGCATCATTCCACGCAGCTAAAACCCCAACAAGGTATGTTATGAAACAGAATATTGTCCACATTGCACTCGTGGTAAAAGACTACGATGAAGCGCTTGATTTCTATGTAAACAAGCTTAAGTTTGATCTCATCGAAGACACGTATCTGCCAGAAGAAGATAAGCGCTGGGTTGTTGTTGCTCCACCAAATTCAACCGGTGTGAGCCTGTTACTTGCTAGAGCTTCCAAGCCAGAGCAACTCGATTTCATCGGCAACCAAGCTGGTGGACGCGTATTCCTATTCTTAAACACCGATGACTTCTGGCGTGATTACGAACGTATGACGTCTTTGGGCATTAACTTTGTCCGAGAGCCTAAAGAGCAAGGCTACGGCACCGTTGCTGTGTTTGAAGATCTTTACGGTAACTTGTGGGATCTGCTTCAGTTAAATCCTGAACACCCTATGGCTAACAGGTAGATAAGCTTAGCCCACAACCATCGGGTGTTGCGTATTACAAAATGTCGGTTTATTGGGAGTAACGCTTCTTTGTCGCTAGGTTAACCCTCCGCACCGCTCAATCATCAACTTAAGTTAAGGAAGCTTATCGTGGAAGAAATCAAAGGCATTCTGCAATTCATGGTCGAAATTGAACAATTAAAGGATGTTCATCGACAGACGAAACCAGTTGGATTGGACCGATATGAAAACTCGGCCGAGCACAGTTGGCACGTCTGTTTGAGCGCTCTTATGTTGAAAGACTATGCCAATGAAGAAATCGATATTACCCGAGTAATGAAGATGTTGCTGATTCATGACCTTGGGGAAATCGATGCGGGAGATACCATCATTTATGCCAGTGAAACCGAAGAAAACAAGCTCAAAGAGAGAAACTGCGTCGAGCGCTTGCTGAAATCATTGCCGAGCCATTCAAGAAGCGAGTATTTGGATTTATGGCTTGAGTTCGAAGCCGGTGAGTCACCGGAAGCTAGATTTGGTAAGGCGATCGATAGAGTGCCGCCTTTGCTTCATAACATCCATGGTGGTGGTCATAGCTGGAAGAAGCACAACATATCCAAAGACAAAGTCCTGACCTTCAATGGCGAGCGTATTTCTAAAGGCAGTCGTGCCTTATGGAAAGAGCTAGAAGTGCAGCTTGAAGGTGCTGCGGACAAAGGGCTATTAAAGTAAAAGTTAATTTCGTACCTAAGCGTAACAATAGCTTTAGCTGTTCAATGAGGGAAATCTCGATGGCAACTGATTCAAGATGCATGGCACTTACCTTGTGTCTCATTTCTTTCAAATAAAGATCTAGTGGACAACAATAAGTTCGAGAACCGAGTGATAAGTTGTTAGTATGCATCAACTTTATAAATATTGGTTGGCTTATATAAATGCTTGATAATAAGTATATTAAACATCCTTATCACTGCGAACAGTGTAACGCACTTACCCCGCACCTTGCTGTTAACGCTTCCGATGCTGAATCTAAAGCGGACACTGAATCTGAAAAGAAACAATGGAAGCTAGGCGTGTTGATGGAGTACCTGATGACGTTATTGTTTAAAGGTGACCATAATGTTCCCGGTTTTTATGTCGACAGTGATTACGAATACCAGTGTGAAAAGTGTGGGACTAAGTCGTGGCACTGATTGGGGATGAAAATTTGATTCAACCTTAATTTTTTGAGCTCTAACCCCGAAATCAACTCGCTTAAAGAACTCGTTTGCTTTAAGAATTAGTGAGTTTCAGTCAGGCGTATTATTCCAATTTTGTTATGGAGGACAAACGAGTGATATACCCAAAAGCTTTAAATATTGGTGACAAAATCGGATTTTTCTCACCGTCATCGCCCGCAACGGTCTTTGCACCTAATCGATTTGCTCGTGCTAAACGTTATTTGGAAAAGCAGGGCTTCATTCTAGTTGAAGGTTTGTTAACTGGAGAGTCAGAAGGGTATCGTTCTGGTTCCATTCAAGCGCGAGCCGAAGAACTCAATCAGCTCATTCGAGATCCTGACGTGCGCTGCATTATGTCGACCATTGGTGGTAACAACAGTAACTCACTGTTGTCATACATCGATTATGATGCCCTTAGAGACGACCCTAAGATCATCGTCGGCTATTCAGATGCCACAGCATTACTGTTAGGCATCTACGCCAAAACTGGATTGGTGACTTTTTATGGCCCTGCACTTGTTGCGTCATTTGGTGAGTTCCCGCCATTAGTCGACGAAACCTTCCAATCGTTTACTGACATCTTATGCTCGGATTCAAGCCAACATCAGTACACGATGCCTGAGAGTTGGACTGACATTAAACACGATTGGGAAACTCAAGACTCTGCAAAGCCAGTTTACAATAACGAATGGCACTTCATGGGAAGAGGTCAAGTAAGCGGTCGCGTGATTGGCGGCAACCTGAGTACGATGGCCGGGATTTGGGGCAGCGAATACATGCCAGAAATTCAGTCTGGCGATATTCTGCTTATTGAAGATTCACTAAAAGGCATTGAAGCGGTCGAGCGTTCATTCGCGCACTTATTGGCTTGCGGAGTATTCGATAAAGTAGGCGCTATTGTACTCGGCAAACATGAGTTGTTTGATGACAAAGGGACAGGGCGAACACCACTCGATGTACTTCTTGAAGTGCTGAACGGTAAAAATGTCCCGATCCTGTATGGCTTCGACAGTTGTCACACCCATCCCATGCTAGTCACGCCACTAGGTGTGCAAGGCACTATTGATTTTGATGACCAAACATTCAAGCTTCAAAGCCAATGGTTAGCGTCGAGTTAACCTAAACTGATGATAATAAGACGCATTAGAAAAGTGATCCTCTCTGCAAACTGAGAATCGAATCGCGTCTATACTGACATGGGTTACGTCGCTGATTTTAGAAGTGGCGCTATGAATGTAAGTTTGATTAGGTTAAATCTCTGAGGTGACGATGAAAAAATTACTACCACTATGCGCCATTTTACTCTCTGCATCATTTTTAGCTGCGGCTTCTGATGGTTTGATTAAATACCAAAGTAATTACTCAGTGAAAGAGACCGCTGACCGCTTTGAAGAACTCGCTATAAGCAAAGGTTTGACGTTGTTTGCGCGAATTGACCATCAGAAAAACGCGAGTAAGGTCGATCTTGAATTGAGACCAACGGAAGTCATCATCTTTGGTAACCCGAAAGTAGGGACACCATTAATGCAATGTGCTCAAGAAGTCGCGATAGATTTACCGCAGAAGGTGTTAGTCACTGAAGATTCAAATAAGAAAGTATGGTTGTCTTACAACGATCCTAATTACTTGGTAGAGCGTCACGCGATCAATGGCTGTGACGAGGTCGTTAAGAAAGTATCGGGTGTACTAAGCAAGCTATCAGAAGCGACAGTGGCGAAAAAGAAAGCGAAATAACCAAGACCAATTAGCACTCATTAAGACTATTAATGGGTGCGACTTGACGAGGATATAGCTTCCCAATCAACGTTTGGCTGCATTGACAACTAAGCAACAATATATAAAAGTAGTTTTATGAAACTGAATTTAGCGCCATCTAACCAACGAATTATCATCATTCCATAAGAATGGTGGGATTGTTGATGCGCTTTGTTTATCGAACCCACCCGTAAGGTGGGTTTTTTGTCGCTGTCTTATGGGTTTTATCTGAATAGAGGAAGTCATATGAAAAAGATCGCGGTTTTTGGTAAGCCTGGGAGTGGAAAGTCCACAGTCAGCAAGGCGTTAGCACTAGCTACAGGGATAGAGCTTCACCAGTTGGACTCTATTGTTTACAAGGCCAACGGAGAGTTTGTTGAACGTGAAGTATTTGAGGAGGCTCATGAGAGCATACTTAAGTCAGAAAGCTGGATCATCGATGGTTTTGGCCCTCTAGGCTCGTTCAACACACGTTTAGATGCAGCTGATACCTTGGTTTATATCGACATTCCTTATTCAACTAGCTACTGGTTTGTAACCAAGAGAATGCTCAAAGGTTTATTTGTTAAACCTGAAGGCTGGCCTGCTGGAAGCTCAGTGATAAAAGGCACGATACAAAGCTATAAGACACTACAACTGTGTCCTAAATTTTGGAATGACGACTTTAGAGCGCAGTTAGAATTGCGCGCTAAAGAGAAAGAGGTTTACATCATCAGAAGCGTGACTGAATTGAATAACTTTGTTCACCAACACTTCACTTAACAGTCGAGAGTTTACTTTTCTTTAAAACGCTCTTACTTACTCATAACTTCATGAAAATATTTAGATTTAACTCTACGTGTGGCATATTTGCCATATATTTAGTTTGTGCTTTGAGTTAAGGAGATAGATATTATGTATGGAAGTGAGAAGACGAGAGCGTTCTGTAGTAACTGTAAGGAACTGACACTGCACAAGTACACTATGTTCAGTAACCAAGCCGAAAAAGCGCCACAACATGAAAAGAAGCCAGGGTTGCTTGGAATGATTTTATCGTCGCTAGCTTCAAGTGGCGGAAACGGTGACTATAAATGTACAAAGTGTGGAACCAATTTACGTACACCGGACAACCTTGATTAGCCTTTAACCTACTTAATACTTCAACATTCTTCTTCTTTAATTATCCGTTTTCATTTGATAATAATTCAAATTGTACCGTGTTTTTCATTGAATGAACTTCTAGTAGCCTATGCGAATAGTTAATTATTGGGCATTCAAATGACACAGTATCAGTTCCAACAAGGGCATATTCGTCCACCTTCAGAAGCGGATAGCTTATTGATTCGCACCACCCAAGGTTGTCCTTGGAACAAATGTAAATTCTGTACGCTGTTTGAGGGGATGGAGTTTGCAATTCGTCCCGTTGAAGAGATTAAGAAAGACATTTGGGCTGCGAAAGCATTCTATAAGAACCGTAAATTTGAGACCTGTTTTCTGCAAGACGGTGATTCATTCACTATGGATACCGAAGACTTGCTGGATGTGTTGAATACACTCAAACAAGCCTTCCCAGAGTTAAAGCAGATCAGCTCTTATGGACGAGCGCAAAGCATGACTAAGAAGTCGCCTGAAGAGATGAAAGCCATCTGTGATGCAGGGCTCAACATGCTTTATTGCGGTATGGAATCGGGTTCTATTGATGTTCTCAAATTGATGAAAAAAGGCATTACTCCGAAATCTATTTTGAAATCGACCGAATACGCGAAGCAAGCGGGTATGAAGATGATGACCTTCATTATCCTTGGCTTGGGTGGTAAAGAATATTCGGCGCAGCATGTTGAAGAAACGGCGGCCTTACTTAACCAAATCAACCCAGATGAAATACGCATTCTGTCGCTTGCTGTGAAGCCTGGAACCGAATTGGATGAACTGGTGCAGAATGGAGAGTTCACGCCACTTAGCGAACGTGAAATGCTTGAAGAACAATATCAATTGATCAGTAAACTAAACCGCGTGACGGGCAACTATGGTAACTATCACGGTATTAATTTGTTGATGGAACTGAACGGACAGCTGCCACAGGATAAAGCGAAGTTCTTAGCGACAATAGACCGTTTCAATATGATGAGTGAGAATGACCAGAATAACTTTATCTTGGGACGTCGCATTCATTACTACGCCGCATTGAAAGACATGGATAACCAACTTATGTACGATTCTGTACAAAGAGAGCTTAATCGCATTCAAAAGCAAAATCCCGATGAACTCGACAATGTGTTTTACCAACTCCGTCAACGCATGATCTAGCAGCAAGGACTAATAACATGAATAACCTCGTTAACTGGCAAATCAGAAATGAAAATCCGGAACATCGGTCTTTGGAAAACGGCGTGCTGACGATGCAAGTGCAAGAGGGCAATATCTTTGGTGCGGGTTCAGCTGATGTTGATAATATCTTCGTTCATCCAGTATCTAGCTCGGATTACAGCACAGAAGTGACGGTTCAATTAGATCCAAACCTCGCATTTGAACAAGCTGGGTTAGGTATTTACTGGGATAACGACAACTACATTAAAGTGAGCAAAGAGATGTTCATGGGCGAGCGTTCATTGGTGTTCGTTGTAGAACAAAATGGTCAGCCACAGATCAAGGAACGTCTGTTGTTTAGTGAATCTAGTGTGTCGGTAAAGCTCGTCAAACAAGGCGGAAAAGTCAGCGCTCATTTCCGCCCGTTAGAAAAACAACAATGGCAGGAAGTGATCACGTTTGATTCGTTAGTAGGCAGTGAACAGGGTGTGATGCTTTATACGTTCAGTGGCAGTAAGGCGACGCCTAATTTCGCCAAATTTAGTGGCTTCAGTTTGTCTGACGCCTAATAATTTGTCTTACGCTGAATAAGCTTGCTTAGCGTATAAAAAAACGGACCGATATTGCTACCGGTCCGTTTTTAAATTCTTCAAGTCAAAGCGCTTATGCACAACACTTCTTGTATTTTTTACCGCTGCCGCAAGAACACGGATCGTTACGGTTAGGGGTCTTTTCAAACGTCATCGTTTTTGGCTTGTTCAGTAGAGTATCAAGCTCGATGGTGTTCTCTTCTTTGTCTGCGTCGACTGTAACAGTAACGAAGATAGTATTTTCAGCGGCTAGTGCTTCAACTTCTGCTTTGCGCGCTTCAGTTTGAACCATTACTGCGATTGGAGATTCTTCAGTACCCGCTTTCACATCGCGGTTTACGTTGTAGCCAGCAAGAACGTGGTTCTGTCTTGTTTCGATACGGCCTTTGAAAAATAGTTTCGACATTGGGTACTCATTAAAAATGTTGAATGGCGCTATTTTTAACGGCGATAGCGCAATGGAGCAGGGATTATACGCATATATTGCAATTGATAAAGCAGTGATGTGAGCAAACACTGTTTGGTTTTTGTTTGCTAGTAACGGTTTGTTCTCTAGCTTTGCTTCTATTCGACAAATTTCGAAATTCAAGACAATAAAATTGCCCTAAATAGGCTTATGAATGATAAATTCAAATTACTAATCGAAACAAAGAGATAGTGTATGAAGTTAGATGCCATCCTGTGGGATTACGATGGAACCATAGTCAATTCCGTTCCAAAGAATATCGCAATCACAAAAGACATTATCTCTTTAGTCGCGCCACACTTGTCAGGCGACAACTTACCTAAATATTTGCTTAGCGAAGCGCTTTATCATGAAGCCAACCACGGGGCTAAAAACTGGCAAGCCTTATATGTCGACTATTACGGCTTATCCCATGACGAAATGTTGATCGCTGGTGGAATGTGGGCAGAGCATCAAGAGAAAAACCAAACAGCCGTTGCCTTGTTTGAAGGAATGGAAACCGTGGTTAATCAGTTTGCTCATCTTCCTCATGGGATCTGCTCTCAAAACTCTCAATTGAATATTCGTGGTGTGCTCGACAGTTATGGCATCGGCGATTTGTTTAAATCGGTCGTGGGCTATGACGATGTCTCGAACGGTAACCAAAAACCCCATCCATTTGGTGGTGTGAAATGTGTCGAGAACATATTTGGCGCCGATCCGACTAACGAGCTTTGTTTGATGTACATCGGTGACCATGAAGCGGACACACAGTTTGCTCGCAATATTGAAGCCGCGCTGGGTAAAAACGCAAAAGTGATTGCCGTTGCAGCAGGTTATAGCCGATCGAAACCTGAAAATTGGCAAACCAAGCCCGATTACATTGCTAACAGTGTCGATGATCTTTTAACGATCATTAGCAAGTACGCATAACGAAGCAGACATTTAAAAATCACCACACGTAAATAACTTTAAGGAAGAATAATGACACCAAAACAAGTGGTATTAGGTTTTTGGGATGCAATGCGCAGTAATGATTTTGCCAAGGCAAGCGAATGGCTAGCCGCAGATTTTGAAGGCTATTGGCCTCAGTCGTCTGAATTGACGGTAGGCCGCCACAACTTCACGGCAATCAACTCTGAATATCCAGCCAATGGTGTTTGGGAGTTCACGCTCAATTCGATTGTCTGTGAAGGTGATACGGTAGTAACGGACATTTCAGTTACTGACAGTGTGCTGAAAGACCGAGTGATCACCTTTCACACGGTTGTTGATGGTTTAATTCAAAAGCAAACTGAGTTTTGGCCAGAACCATTCGAAGCGCCGGCGTGGCGATCGCAGTGGGTTCAGATCGTATCGAACAATTAGTTTGTATCGATACGATCAGTTTGTCACGAACAACTAGGTCGTATCGAATAATCAGGTTGCACAGAATAAGTAAACATTAGGAGGTTTCATTGAGCAAGGTAGTGGTTGTAACCGGCGGAAGCCGAGGTATTGGCGCAGCGACGTCTAAATTGTTGGCCAGTCAAGGCTATGCTGTATGCGTTAACTTCATACACAATGAGTCGCGAGCTGAAGATCTAGTGAACGAGATTCGCGAACAAGGCGGAACCGCGATTAGTGTGCGTGCGGATGTGTCTGTTGAATCGGACGTGAAATCTTTATTTGAGATTGCTCGTAATAAGCTAGGTCCAGTGACGCACTTGGTCAATAATGCCGGGATTTTGTTTACCCAGTCACCATTGGTTGATATTGAATTGGATCGCTTTGAAAAGGTGATGAAATCCAACGTATCAAGCTGCTTTCTGTGCAGTAAAGCCTTTATCAAACAAGCCGATGGCGCGGGTTCGATTGTGAATGTATCGTCTGCCGCTTCTCGCACTGGCGCACCGTTTGAGTATGTGGATTACGCTGCATCGAAAGGTGCGATGGATTCTCTTACAAAAGGCTTATCGCTTGAATTAGCTTCACGTAATATCCGAGTGAATGGCGTAAAGCCAGGTTGTATTTATACTGAGATGCATGCAGACGGCGGAGAGCCAGATCGCGTAGACAGACTAGCTTCGCAGTTACCGTTACAACGAGGTGGCACACCAGAAGAAGTCGCGAACTCTATCGCGTGGTTACTGTCAGACGAAGCTTCTTATGTAACCGGCTCGTTTATTGATATTGCAGGCGGTCGATAGGGCACGTTTGCCTTTACACTAATATAAACAAGTTACAACCATCAACACTCAACAAAAGTACCTAACTAAAAGAACGAAACTAAGAGTACAACCATGAAAAACTATTTTGAAAGCCCGTTTGTTGGAAAGTCACTCAAAGAACAAGTGACCAACCCAAACATCATCGTGGGCGAGCACAGCTATTACTCGGGTTACTACCATAACCACAGCTTTGATGACTGTGCGCGTTACCTATTACCGGATAGAACCGACATCGATAAGCTGATCATTGGCAGCTACTGCTCGATTGGTTCTGGCGCCGTGTTTATGATGGCGGGCAACCAAGGCCACCAAAACCAGTGGGTGAGTACCTTCCCGTTTTTCTATCAAGACGATGAGAAGTTTGAAGGTGCGATAGACGGCTTTGAACGCTCTGGTGATACCGTGATTGGTAACGATGTGTGGATTGGTACAGAAGCCATGATCATGAGTGGTGTTAAGGTTGGTGACGGAGCCATCATCGCAAGTCGAGCGGTTGTGACTAAAGATGTCGCGCCATACTCGATTGTCGGTTCAAACCCAGCACGCCATATCCGTTCTCGTTTCAATGAGACTGAAATCGCTCAGTTGCTAGAAATGAAATGGTGGGAATGGAGCGAAGAACAAATCAAAGGCGCAATGTCGCTAATGTGTTCTTCAGACATTGGTGGTTTGTACCATTATTGGAAAGGATTCTTGAAGCCTTAAATTGTCGTTCACAGATGAAATGTGAATGGTGAGAACGAGATTAAATTTAACAAATTACTCAATAATCTGATTATGGCAATGCGATTGTGATACGAGTAACTTATTGATTATATGCATATTGCATAGTATGGCGTGTCGCATTAGCGTGGTGGATGAATTGGAGGGGTATTATGATTAGTTGCAACGATTACGATTATATTGAAATTGTGTGTATGCACCGATACCCAATCAAGTTAACGCTGAAGTCTGGCGAGCAGATTGAATGTGTCGGGTTAGATACCCAGCGCAATGACAGCCGTGAAGAGTGCATTAAAGTCAGTACTCAAGGCGAGCAACAACTTGTCGTATTAACTCAAATAGCGACATTGGATGTCTGTGTCGACAACCCTCACTTTCAGCATGTTTCATTCAAAACGTCATAGGCTTTCAAATGAATAGAACCATAGAACAATGCTATTGCACCGCGTGCAGAGAAGAGACACAACATGTTGTTGTGTTGGTCAGAAAGACGAGTGCGTTTGCAGACAAACCTAACCAAAAGCGAAGCGAGTTTTGGGCAGGCATGATAAAAGGTTGGTTTCTTGGCCCATTTATCGCATCTATGGACGAATTTTCTCGTCATATAGTGTGTGAGAAGTGTGGTCACAAAGAGATTGAAGATTAGGTATCGATTCAATATGCTCAAACCATCGTTGGCTTAGGGATAAAACGAATGAAAGTAGAAACGATTGAAGCCGTAAAGGCGTATGGGTTTTCAGTAAGAACCACTAATCAGGATGAGGTTGACCCAACTAAAGCGAAGATAGGTCAATTGTGGCAGGGCTTTTTTGATCAGGCTTTTCCCAAACTGACGCCGGATTCAAAAGTGTACGGTGTCTACACTAATTACGAGTCTGATTTTACGGGTGAGTTTGATGTTATCGCGTGTGCTAATGCGTTAACGGATCAAGACTTAAATAATCTTATTGAAACCAAGATTGAAGCAGGCAAATATCTGACGTTTTCTGCTGAAGGTGAACTTCCTCAAGCAGTCATCGATCTATGGGGTGAAGTGTGGGCGTATTTCAGCGCTGCTGACTGCCCACATGTGAGAACTTACACGACAGATTTTGAACTATACAAAGGTGAAACTGAAGTCGAGATTTCGATAGCGATTCAGTGATCAGGTTAAAATGAACAAAAGGCTTAGCTTAGACTGTGTTTGCCAGTTAAGAGACAGTAGTTACCGGTAAAGAGACAACGGAATCCCAGTTAAGCCTTTGAATATCTGTTCTTTACAAAGAAGATACAGTGTCACGTAACTACTTTAATACCTAGAAATTATCTATTCCAGAATTCCCCTAGATCACCCTAGATACCCTTAAGTCACCCAAAATTCTCTTAAGTTATCCAAAAAGACAATCTTGCTTGGTTTCATTCCACAAAGGGTATTGCTTCATGACTTGGGTGTAGAGCTTACTTTCAAGGTGCGCTCTTAACCAACGTCCTACGTTTTGATATTCCGATTTCACAAACCACTTCTTTTCGACTCGCACAAACTGACTGACGAAAGGCATCACCGCAAAATCGGCCAAGCTTGGGCTTTCTCCAAAAAAGTAGGGCTGATCGGTAAGTCGCACTTCTAACTGCTTAATGAAGGTTTCGCAGGCTTGTCGGCGTTGTTCAACATCGATGTTTCGGTAACGAACCGATGCACGATACCTTTCTAAGTGACCAATAAATTCTTCATCGTTGGTTTTAATGAGCTGCTGAACTTGTTCGCTAAGCGTTGGATTGCTTGAACGCAGAAGATCTTGAGGATCGTTTTGTTGAAGTGACCAGTTCATCACATCCAAGCTCTGTTCAATGACTTGTCCATTGGGTAACACCAATACAGGCACTGTTCCTTTTGGCGAACTGGCCAATAGTTCGCTAGGCTTGTCTTTGGTAACGATTTCTCGAAGTAACACTTTTTGCTGTGATAGTGCGATGCCCATTCGTCCGCGCATTGCATAAGGGCAACGGCGTAAAGAATAAAGGATAGGTAGATCGGATTCGTTCGGCATTATTGAGGTCATTTAGTTTGAAAAGTGTTGTACGGTGGTAAAGAGATCGTGATGTGGGTAGAATACGCGGCTTAAAAATTATAAGTAAGTGAGCGACTTCAAAAATGAGCAGAAAAATTGAGTTATTAGCCCCAGGTGGCGATGTAGAAGCGATAAAAGCCGCCATCGTAGCGGGTGCTAATGCAGTTTATTGTGGTTTAGACACATTCAACGCTCGTAACAGAGCCTCTAACCTGTCGTTAGACGAATTGAATGGTGTGATTCGCCTTGCTCATGAATACGGCTGTGAAGTGTTCCTGACTCTTAACGTTGTGCTACTGGAGCACGAGACTAAGAGCATCACCAAACTGCTGAACCAGCTTGTGAACACCAAAGTGGACGGCATCATTGTTCAAGACTTGGGTTTATTCAACCTGGTTAAGAAGCATTTCCCATCGTTAGACGTTCACGCGTCGACTCAGTTAACTACGCACAACGAAGGTCAGATTAAGTTCTTGTCTAAGATTGGCGCGACGCGCGTTAACTTGTCTCGTGAGTTGAACCTGCTTGAAATCAAGATGCTGACGGAAGTGGCACACGATCACGACGTATTAACCGAAGTGTTCGTACACGGCGCTCTGTGTATCGCATTCTCTGGTCAATGTTACTCAAGCTCAGTAAGTGTGGGTAACTCAGGTAACCGTGGTCGTTGTAGCCAAGCGTGTCGTGATGAGTACGAAATCACCAACGCGGGCAACAAGTTCCCACTTAACCTGAAAGATAACTCAGCTTACTACGACCTACCTGAATTGGTTGATGCGAAAGTCGACTCATTGAAAGTAGAAGGCCGTATTAAAGGCGCACACTACGTTTACACTGTGGTAGACACATGGCGTAAACAGATTGATAGCTTTGTTGAAAGTGGTTTGTTGATCGAAGACGATTCGAACCTGCACAAAGTATTCAACCGTGATTTCACCAACTCTTTCCTAAAGGGCAACCTAACGAAAGACATGTTCATCGATAACCCGCGCGACAACAGCATGAACTACGCTGTTGAAAAAGCGACGGAGCAGAACAACGAAATCTCAGTTGTACAGATTCAAGAAGTGACCAACGAACTTCACCAAGCGAAAGACGTTCTTGGTAACGAAATGCGTGACAAGATCGAGTTCCTTGATATTCGCAAGACACCAGTAGCACTGTCGTTCAGCGCAAAAGTGGGTCAACCATTTACGGTGACTGTGAACACGCCAAAAGAGAACTTTACTCTTCAATCTAAATCGCTATTGAAAGCGGTTGAAGAGAAGGCGATTACTCAAGAGCTACTTGAGAAGCGCTTCAAAAACGTGAAGAGTGCAGTTCACACGCTAGAAAGCCACGACTTCAGTGAAGTGGATGCAGGCTTGTTGATTCCTCTAAAAGAAGTTTCAGACCTAAAAGACGAGATCGACTTCATTCTGAACGGCTCTGTGGAAGTGATTAAGCACGTTGAAGTGCCAGCACTGCCTCAGCACCCTAAAGTGAACGAGAAGCCGACTATGTCGATGCTTATCGCCGATGTAGAAGACTTACACCTGTGTGACGTGACTGACGCGGATGTTTACTTCAAACTTCCAGAAAGCTTCAAGAAGCGTTGTAACAAGTACATCGACATCTTGGCAGCAAACCCACGTTTGATTCCTTGGTTCCCAGCGGTATTGATCGGTAAAGATTACGACGAAGCGGTTCGTATTCTTGAAGAGATCAAGCCAGCTCGCATCGTAACCAACAACACGGGTATTGCTTACAAAGCTTACGAGATGGGTATTGAGTGGGTTGCAGGCCCGTTCATGAACACGACCAACTCTCACGCACTGGTTACTCTGAAAGAAGAGCTGAACTGTGCAGGCGCATTCATTTCGAACGAGATCAACAAAGGTCAGATTCGTCATATTCGTCGCCCAGAGAACTTCAAACTGTTCTACAGCATTTACCACCCAATCTTGATGATGACCAGCCGTCAGTGTTTCTTCCAAAGAACCGTGGGTTGTAACAAGCCAAGCATCGAAGCAGGTTGTATGTTGAAGTGTGAGAAAGCGACCACGATTACCAACGTGAAAGGCATCTCTTTTGCGGTTGATAAACAGAAGGGTGGCTACCCAAGCATTTACAACCACGAGCAGTTCTTGAACCACGACGCAGTAACTGACTTCTCTGGTCTGTTCGACGAGTTCTTCATTGACCTAACCAACATCGGTGCAGGTTCTAAAGAAGTGAAAGACAAAGTTGAGCTTATCAAGCATTTCGAAGCGCTACTGAACGGCGTTGAAGGTTCACAACAGAACCTAGAGCAGATGGTTGAAGTTCGAACTAATGCTCAGTACGTGCAAGGTTTATAACGCTCAACCGCTTATAAGCACTCAGCACCAATAAACAAAAGGCCACTCAATCGAGTGGCCTTTTTAATGTCTGTGTCCCGTCCTGAAATGTGTTTACA
>NZ_JBFRNU010000085.1:0-1493 GCF_041471145.1 Vibrio sp. 10N.261.54.A5
CTTTATTACCAACGGTTCGAGCGCTGAAGTCCCCGTGTTTACCATTAGCTTCTCTTCAGCCACGTTAGGTGAATACACTTTCACTCTACTTGAAGCGCTAGACCATGTTGCTGGCCTAGCGAACAATGATCTGAGTTTTGATCTTCCTGTTTATGCGGTAGACAGTGATGGCGATGATTCACTGGTGTCACAACTCAATGTGACCATTGGTGATGATGTTCAAATCATGCAAGACGGTACGTTAGATATCACTGAGCCAAATCTTGCAGACGGAACAATCACAACCAACACCATTGATGTAATGACGGCGCAAAGTGCCGATGGCGCAGTGATTACCCAGTTCACTTATGACGGTGGTACCGCTCAAACTCTAGATCCAACAATCACAGGTGAGCAGAAATTTACGTTCACTGAGGGTGATGTGTTCGTCACCATCGAAGGTAACGTGCGCTTTGAGCCGAACCGTGATTTAGACCACGAGAGTGGCGATATCGTTAAATCACTGGTGTTTACTTCGAGTGATGGTGATGTGGATGTTGAAACGGCCACTGTCACACTAACGATTATTGATGGTGATATCCCAACCATAGAATCTGTTCCGAGTATTACGTTGGCAGAGGCGGGACTTGCAGATGGCTCTTCTCCAATCATGGGTGCAGTGAGTCAAACAGAAACCATCTCGTTCACGAATCAAAGCGACAATGTAGAGAAATTCCGCCTAGAGCCAAGTGAGTTCAACAGTGATGATTCATTGAAATCCGATGATCTGCCAATTGATCTGAAAGAAGATCCTGCAGGCTCAGGTAACTATGTTGGTTTTACAACTAGTGCCTCTAATGTAGAAACACAGATTTTCACATTAAGCTTTAGCGCTACGACTCTGGGGCAATATACCTTTACGCTGTTGGAGAATATCGACCACGAGGATGGTCGTGGCAATAATGACTTCACGTTTGAGCTACCAGTTTACGCGGTTGATACCGACGGTGACGATTCGTTAATGTCACCGCTATCAGTCACCATTACCGACGATGTACAAGTGATGGCGAGCGGGGCGCTGAATATTGAAGAGCCTACTGTCGCCGACTTAGCTGCAGGTACGCCAACGACATCCGTTTTCGATGTATTAACATTCGCGAGTGCCGATGGCGCGAGCGTGACTCAATTTACCTATGACGGCACCGCTTACTCTCTAGATCCGAATGATGCGACCGAGCAAGAGTTTACCTTCACCGAAGGCTCACTGTTTATTACGACTCAAGGGGAAGTGCGCTTTGAGCCGAACCGAGATTTAGACCACTCAGCAGGCGATATTGTTAAAAATATCGTTGTGACATCAAGCGATGGCGATGATGACGTTCTTACCTCGACAGTGACGCTTACGATTACGGACGGCGATGTCCCAACCATAGATGTCATTCCACCAATCTCACTATCTGAAACGAATCTAGCCGATGGCTCTGATCCGTCGAATTCTGCGGTCAGCGACACCA
>NZ_JBFRNU010000086.1:0-6784 GCF_041471145.1 Vibrio sp. 10N.261.54.A5
GAATTTATGGACAAGTAATTTCTTTTTGTCCATAAATTCTTCCTTCTGGTCCCATCAAAAAAAACATTACTAAGAATAGAGAAAGTAGGACATTCATAGCGCTCTTAGACACTTGTAATAAACCAAACTCTTTGGCTTTCCCTCTAACCTGCCATTGACTCAATAAAAACTTGAACAAATAAGATGCTATACACATACATATGGATAAATATAACCAATGGACGGGGACATTAATTATATTCGTAATCTCTTCTTCAAAAAGCAATATAATTAATGATACAATAATTGAAGATGCAATTAAATTCCATAAACAATTTATATTATACTTCTTGATAGTGTCAGATGTATTACCTTGGTCGTAATATTTTCTAGCTGACGCACCCACTGTATTTAGTCCAATAAATGCACCTAATCCACCAATTAGAACTTGATACATTGCAATTTGCCCATACTCTTCTTGAGTAAAAAATCTTGTTAGTATTGGTAGTAATAAAAATGGTATTACGGCATTCGTTATATTAGCTATTAAATATATTACTGAGTTTTTTACAATTAAGCTCATTTTCTTATTAGACTAAAATTTAAAGCCACCCCTGCTTGAATATTGCAACTGGCTTTACTTCCAATTATTTCATCATAATATTTGGGTGCTAAGCCAAACCCAGGTCGGATACTACGAACATTTTCAGGCGTCAATAACTCACCTTTCGCTATGTCTTTTACTACATATAAAGAGCGACGGAACTTAACATTAACTTTTTCAGCTTCTGTTCTTTCGTAGTTCACTTGCCCCATCGCTTGCCACGCCGTTTTCGTGTCTTTACATAATGCAGCTAACTCATGAGGCTCAAGAGAAAAGCTATCATCTGCACCGCCACCGTTACGATCCATTGTGACATGTTTTTCAATCAAACACGCCCCTAATGTTACAGAAGCCACAGCCGTTGCATTATCAATAGTGTGATCAGAAAGACCCGATAAAACTTCAAATCGTTCCGCGATGTCAGCAATCGTCTTAAGATTATATTGGTCAGCTGGCGCAGGATAACCACTAACACAATGCAGTACTACCAGCTCTTCACACCCATTATCTCTTGCGGTTTTTATGGCCTCTGCAATTTCTTCTTTGTTAGCCATGCCTGTCGAGATGATCATCGGCTTACCTGTTTGGGCAACACGCTTAATCAAGGGTAAATCTATCACCTCAAATGAAGCGATTTTATATGCCGGCACATCTAGCTCTTCTAATAAATCGACAGCTGTAAAATCAAACGGAGAACTAAATATTGTAATCCCTAACTCCTTTGCTTTATCAAAAAGTGGTTTATGCCAATCCCATGGCATATGCGCATCTTTATACAGTTCATAGAGAGTATTACCATCCCATAAGCCACCATGAATCTGAAACTCTTCAGAATCACAATCCATAGTAATTGTCTCATGGGTATAGCTTTGCAACTTAATAGCGTCAGCACCCGCCTTTTTTGCTTCTTCCATAATTTGATAAGCGCGATTAATATCGCCATTATGGTTCGCCGATAACTCAGCGATAATATAAGGAGGAAAATCAGGACCAATCTTTCGTCCTGCAATTTCAATAAATTTGTTCATAACGCCCTATCTTATATATTCTTGTATTCCACGATAAAACTTTGTTCCAGCCTTTGGCTTTACATAGTCTTGTAGGGGAAGGTTTAGTTTGTCTTCAATAGCCCAGATAAGGTCTTGGAAACCTAATTTATGCCTAAACATCACGGTACTAGAGAGCCTTGGATTAATTTCAAACAACACTGGGCCCTCTTTAGTTAACCTCAACTGGAAGTTAACAGCCCCTTTAATATCTAGCTTCGTTGCAATTTCTGAAATATAGCGATCAATTTCGGCATTCTCGATAATCTCGCCCTTATCGGTAAAGCCACCACTTAGAGTACGCTTCATAGCAATGCTTCTTAAGCACCCATTGCTATGACGAAAAACACCACACGTGTACTCTTGATCATCCGGCAATAGCAATTCTTGCCAAATATAGTCGCCATTACCAACCAAATTATCAGCCTCAGAGACGGTTCTTACAACCTGCAACCCCTTGCTTCCTTGGCCACTCTTAGGTTTAAAAATACAAGGGAGTGCTTTTGGAGACTCTGAGGCTAACTGTGTCCATGGGCTTCTAACATTGATGGAGTCAAGCGCCTTCGCTGTCTTCAATTTGTCTAATGCCAGTTCCGCAGTCTCCTGGTTTGTCATAAGGACATCAACACCCAATAACTTTCCATCCACGAGTCCAAACTTGATAATGGCAGCTATCTCAGCTTCGCTTGTTGGGATAAAAAGATCGATATCATGCTCTTTGAACATTTGACCTAAAAAGTCAAAATAGAGGCTTTGATTGGCATAAGGCGCTTGATAAAACAGGTCAAAGACACACTCACCCGCATGCTCTCTTCTTACATCGCAACCAATAACTTGAGAAAATGCACTTTCTTTAAGAATTCGACCAATAGCAATGCCTATATCACCACCACCACCACTGACCAATACTGTTTTTACTAGGTCATTAATTTTATGCATATGAATTATTTCTCTTTAATATGTCAGTCAGGTATGTATAAGTGGCATCACATTCCAATACTTTATCTCTTACAGCCTGGCTGTTAAAAGGAAGTCTTCTCTGCATCAGAGCCCCATTCTTTGTATTGAGAATTAAATAACTTGCGAGCGAGCCAATATCTCTAGGCTGACCGACCGAGCCTGGGTTTGCCACCGTTGTTTGACCGCGATTAAAAACGACGGGGTAATGAGTATGACCGTAAAATACGTAATCCGATTGAGCAGTCCCCATATCATCAATGCGCGTTTTAGACGAGTCAGGGTAAATGTACTCATTCACTTCTTTCTCACTTCCGTGAAACAGTGAGAAATCGATACCATCCAATTGCAATGTTTTATGAGTAGGTAATTCCGATAACCAATGAATTTCTGACGGCGACAGAGTCTTTAAGGCAACCTGCAGACCATTACCATATTTTTCCCTACACTGAGCTGCAAAGTCTGGATTTTTTTGAGATTCCATCAATAAGTCTTCATGGTTACCTCGTATTACTGTGCAATGAGGCAGTGCCATTATTTTAGCTACCACTTGTTGTGGCCAATGGTAATAGCCAACAAGATCACCTAATACAAAGACATGCTCACATTTGTTCTTCTTAATATCTTCAAGAACAACCTCTAATGCCGGTAAGTTAGCGTGTATATCAGAAATAATGGCAATTTTCATAATGGTAAGCCACACAGCTTAAACATTTCAACAACGACTTCCTCAGGGGATTTCAGTTTCCCTTCTGCGGCAAAAGCGCGAAAGCTGTCTACCGATGGAACGTCTTGAACGCTCGAGCTGCGAATACTTTTTTGCATATTGGTATCAATCACACCGGGATCGAAGTGAACGAGTTCAACATGGTCATTTTCTAACGCGATAACATCTAAAAACATTTTGAACCCAGCTTTAGACATACAGTATGCCCCCCATCCTGCAATGGCTCTTGATGCAGCACCACTTGAAATATTTAAGATGGTTATATCAATTTGATGAGAGCGCGCCCAAAGAACTAGGCTGGATGTGATCTCTGAAGGAGCGGTTAGATTCACCCTCACAGACTCCCTAAAAGTCTCATTTTTATCCGGGGTTATAGTTCCTAGCGGATGAATCACCCCCGCATTAGAAATCAAAATAATAGACTTAGGCCGTTTCGATGAATAAAGCTTATCCCAATCAACCTGCTGTTCATTTAATAGATTGAATTCGCAATATTGGTGGTCAGCACTTTGCTCTAGGCGTTCTAAGTTTCGTCCTAAAAACACACATCGCGTATCAAGCAGAGCGCTTTTAACAGCCTTGTCATGGAACGCTTTTCCTAAACCACTCGTACACCCTGTAATGATTATACTTTTCATCGTGTTACCTCTCACTCAAAAGTGAAACAATTGATCCAACGCCTTTCCCAATGGACATAGTAAAACACGAGTCTGAGATTTTTGTGTACTGTTGCTCTAATTCACTCATAGCCTGAGACAACAAATCTTGATCTTCTAAAGAACCCTCAAAGCCCAATGCCGCACCAGATGATATTACCCGACTGACCACGTCGGTTTGATTTTCTGCGGTTTTAACTAATAAGGTAGGAAGTCCTAAAAAACAACGCTCCCATGTACTCGCTCCCGCAGCCCCTATAGCAATATCAGCCTCTACGATCAACTGAGCTACCTGAGTGCTGTCTATATGTAGCGTTATTTTATAAGGTAATTCATCCGTTAACTGTTTAATCTTATCTAAGAATGGGCAACTGCTTCCAACAACAACGCACACCTCTACATCGTTAACTGTGACAAATGCAGATAAGCCCTTTAGCGCGCTTATTGTATGCCCAGTGGGATCTGTACTGCCAAAATTCACTAAGATGGTTCGTATCTGATCAAAAGACTGCCTTTCTTGAAGGGATACATGCCGAGCATCAAAAAACTCACTTCGAAGTAGACAATAACGCTCACCAACAAAGAACTTGGTCCCTTCTTCGACCAGTGAAGAATACTCTAAACTACTCCGGCCACAAGTTTGATCGAGAATGAACTCTGCACAATGCGAACGATTGACTAAATCATCAATGGCCCCAACTCGAATACCTCTATTTTGAAAGTAACGTTCCCACTCAGCTTCTAGACCGTAGTGATCAACAACAAGCCAATGGATCTCATCAGAAAGGTATTTTGTTAAAGCATGATAGGTTTGCTGAGCATCCGTTTTCCAAGGCGCTCCCACCCAACTGATATAAGAGGCCGGATCGACTCTTTCATTATTGACTCTTGGTAGAGTCAATAGTTCAAAACCCGCCATGTGAACTTGCTGCCCTAGGTAATCACTGTGCTCTCGCATAACAAATAGACAACGAGCACCTTCCGCTTTTAATTTTGATGCCAACGTTAGACAACGACTTAAATGCCCGCCTCCAATCGAGGGGGCCGCATCGACTCGAAATACTATATTCATCGTGTTAACTACCGCATAATTGAGAACAAGTGTTCAGCCGATACCCAATCTTCTAATGTATCGATATCTTGAACCCGACTTCTTGGTAGCAGTACCACCTTAGAGTGTGGTGAAAAAACAGACAACTTATTTAAGAAAGCCTCACTCCTACCCCAATAAAATTGTCCGGCATCATGATATGCTTCTTCCAAATCCTGAGATCTAACCAATTCATTCTCTGGAGAAAACATCGAGACTGAACCACTATTATCTAGTTTAATCGCTCGTTGGATTGGAAATGGAAATGATGTAGCACTGAATACATACTCAGCATCACTGTTGTTCAGTAAGTCGTGACCTTTTTGCAGATCAGACGCTCTTACAAACGGAGCCGTAGCATACAGACAACAGACCGCCTCAAGTTCCCACCCTTCCTTCAAACACCATTGAATGGCATGCTCCATGACATCCATCGTTGTGGCATAATCGTCTGAAATATTCACTGGGCGTAAAAAAGGAGTATCAGCCCCGTAAGCTCTAGCGACTTCTGCGATTTCTGCATCGTCCGTAGATACAATCACTTTATCAAAACATCCAGAAGTCAAGGCGGCCTCTATCGAATAAGCGATCATAGGCTTTCCATGAAAATCTTTAATATTTTTTCGCGGGATGCGTTTACTCCCCCCACGAGCTGGAATAATCGCTATTTTCATTACGCACCTTTTAGAATATCAGTTAACACGTCGACAACCGTATTCTGTTGAACTTCCGTCATACCATGGAACATCGGCAGAGAAATCGCTTCGCGGTAGTACTGTTCGGATTCTGGGAAACTCCCCTCAGTAAAGCCCATAGCTTGGTAATATGGCTGAGTATGAACAGGAATATAATGCAAATTCACACCGATACCATTTTCACGCAGTGCGTCAAACACTTGTTTATGAGTTAATGATATCTCATCCAACTTCAAACGAATTACGAATAAATGCAGACCTGAGTACGTGTTTTCCAGTTGATAAGGAAGTACTAAAGGTAATTCAGATAACATTTGATTGTAACGCTTAGACAACACATGGCGCGCCGCAACAAATTCATCAAGTCGTTGCATTTGAGTGACACCCAATGCAGCTTGAAGTTCTGTCATACGGTAGTTGAAACCTAAATCAACCTGTTGGTAATACCAACCACCATGGGAAGCTTCCGTCATCATGTCAGGATCTCGAGTAATACCATGACTACGCAAGAGAGCCATTTTATCAGCCAGTTCTTTACTGTTAGTAAGAGCAGCTCCACCTTCGGCAGTTGTCACGATTTTTACTGGGTGGAAACTAAATACCGTGATATCTGAGTATTCGCAATTCCCAATCGGTAGCTCTTGATATCGGCCGCCAATCGCATGCGAAGCATCTTCAATAAGTTTAAAACCGTACTCTTTGGCTAACTTACCGATTGCAGCCATATCACAAGGTTGACCACACAAGTGAACAGGAACAACAACCTTTGGCAGTGTTCCATTTGCTTTAGCTGCGATCAGCTTCTGCTCTAATTTTTCAGGGCACATATTGTAAGTCGCTGAATCAATATCAACGAAATCAACTTTGGCACCACAGTAAAGACCACAGTTTGCAGATGCTACAAAAGTCACAGGTGTTGTCCACAACCAGTCACCTTCGCCCAAGCCTAAAGCTAAGCAAGCAATATGCAGAGCGGATGTTGCACTATTCACAGCTAACGCATACTGAGCGCCAGTATGTTCTGTTAACG